>NZ_SMCO01000007.1 GCF_004346685.1 Sulfurirhabdus autotrophica | reverse complement strand
ATTGAACAATCGCCCCAGAAAACGACTTGGATATCAAACGCCCAATCAGGTATTCTTCGAATCAACAGGCCTTGCACTTCAAACTTGAATCCGCGCATCATTATGAAGCATTAATATCCGTTTTATTCAGAAGGCTACTTAATGTTAGATCATTCTCAACCGACCATACTTCAAATTAAACATCAGGGGCTACTTATGTTATTTAGAGTTATTGCAACTATTTCTCTTTCATTGACATTACTTCTATCAGGTTGTGCAACTCGGACAAATATGGCGTTCGAAGATGATTCTGATACGGTATCAAAAGAAAATAAGCCCATTTTTCTAATGACCGCAACTTTACGAAACACATATAGAACTTCGTTTCAGCCAAAGTTATTAGTTGTTAATGTAGAAAGATCGGAGGTTAAGGGTCGTGCAGATAGGATTAACTTCACCATGGACGATAAGGCAAAGAACGAATCTGACTCGCCAACAGAGGGGAGTAGCTACCTTCTCCGCATGGAACTTGAACAAGGAGACTATGTGATTCGAGGCTTAACAAGCCTGGGCCGCACTTTTCCAATTAACGGCCTCTACTTTGCACCTCTACATTCAAAATTGAAATCATCTGTGCCAGGTGTCTTTTACCTTGGTCACGTTGAAGCAACCATCAGAGAGCGTAAAGAAAATGAATTTAAAGCTGGGCCATCTATTCCATTGATTGACCAAGCCATTGCAGGTGCATCAGGTGGCACCTTTGATATTGAAATTTCAGATCAATGGGAAAAAGATGAATCAAAATTTAAGACCAAGTTCCCCGCGCTAGTTGCAGTTGATGTTCAGAAAGTTATTTTGCCACCCTTTGACAAAGCACAAGCTCAAAAGTGGTGGGAAGCGAACTAATTTCAAACAGCAGTCAAGCGGGACGGGCTAATACGCACCCCTTAATTTTCGGCTAAACATAACGGAACACATGAAGATCGTACTCATTTTCTTGCTTATGTCCCTCTCTCTGGTCGCTCACGCCAGTATTGAAGGTTGGGTAACTAAAGATGAAAAAATTGTCCCCAACTCAGATGCAATGAAAATAATAAATGGCTTTGGTGGTTGGCTAGTCGTAACACCAGACTCAGACTGGGAAGCAAAATGGAATACCGCGCCAGAAACGATACCCCACTTTTCCGTGGCAAAAAATGTTTCGTATGGCGAGACATTAACAATTCTCACTTTTTATATCAATCCTAAAGCCAATGCTTCAGGTGAGCTTGACGTGCTATGTGATATCAAAGTAACAAGACCAAATGGGAGTTCTTCCGCAAATTCCAAAGGTGTTCAATGTGCTGCAGGTAAGCTTCAAGGTAACCCACGCAACGTTCGTTTGGCTTCAGCGGTCATCAAGTACATTGGAGAAGAAGGCGATCCACCTGGCGAATGGATCGTAGAAGTAACTGTCACAGATAAAGTCCGGGGCACAGCCATCCCATTAAAAGCATATTTCAACTTACATAAAAAACTAACTATCAAATGAACTCAAATGCGGCAAATATTGCCAAGCCGTTTATGTTAACGTTGGGTATGAGTAATGTTTATCCGCGTAGCGTAGATCTTGCAAAATATTTAAAGTTAAGTTACATCTTACCGTTTGTTGATTTGTTATATTTTTCGGAGTGGGTGTTGCATCTAACACTTTAGGCTATATTGCACCACTATTGCTTTTAAGTCTTGGAGTTTGGCTTGCTAAGTCAGCTCAACTTAAAGATCACCGCATCATTGGTTGGCTGTTGGCTATTTTGTCAATTGTTGTGTTTGCGGTTTCTGTCTAAGTTGCCTAAACTAATACGCTCGACCAAAGCGCAGAAAAGCCGACTCACTTTGCGCTAGCATGCTCCCGCGCACCCGGTTAGCTTTAACGTTGCCTTTTTACTAAATTGTTAAAAGTGAGTTAAGTATGGCTCTAAAAATAATTGGTGCAGGCTTCGGACGTACTGGCACACTATCCGTTTATACGGCGCTCAATCAGTTGGGTTTTCCGTGTTATCACATGTTCGAAGTATTAGATAACAAGGAAAACAAATCTCACCTGGATTTTTGGCGCAATGTGGCTAACACTGAACCGGGTACGCGGCACAACTGGGATCAGGTATTTTCGAAATACACTGCCACGCTGGACAACCCCGCGTGTTGTGTGTGGCGGGAACTGTTGGCGGCAAACCCTGATACCAAAGTTGTGCTGACCGTTCACCCTCGTGGTGCTGAGGCGTGGTATGAGAGCACAATGGACACAATCTATTTCACGGAAAAAATGTGGCAGTTCAAGGTACTGGAATTTGCTACCCCTTTCGGACGAAAATTTGGCGATATGTCTCGCAAGCTCATCTGGCAGCGCTCGCACAAGGGTACGATGGATGATCGCGACAAGGCCATTGCTCACTATAACCAGCACATTGAAGAGGTTAAGGCCACTGTTCCGCCCGATCAGCTGCTTGTTTTTTCAGCCAACCAGGGATGGAAGCCACTATGCAATTTTGTTGGTGTACCGGTTCCCGAGACGGAGTTTCCCAACGTTAACGATCGTGCTGCTATTAAAAAAACACTGCATGAAATGACCCGAGGCGCTTATGTCATTTTAGGTGTTGGCTTTGCGGGACTCGCCGGTTTGGCTTATGGAGCTGCACGATTTTTCTCGTAATAAATTCTAAATAACTGCCAGGGATATTCTCACCATCATTGGTGTTCTTGTATCTGCAGGGTTCCTTGCGCGATTATGGTTAATGCGTCCTGAAATTTTTTCCGTATTTCCAAAACCATTGGCAGAATATTTAGTCACCTTGCATGGCGCACAAAATGCAGAGGAAGTCGCTGATCTGGAACTGGTGGTCGCCCTTTGTCTTTCTTTAGCAATAGTCTCAGCATTAACACTTTTGGTTTATTTCATATGGCATCGCGTAAAACCCGGTAGATAAACGAAGGTCATCAAAATCCTTGCTACAATTTGAGTATCTTTATTGAATCCATTGAATCGCTGCCAATATAATCTGCACCGATGAGAGAGCCCATGGAAAAGATTGATCTCAAAAAAGACCTGAAACAGCTATACCAACCGTCAGCCAAGGAAGTTGCACTGGTTGAAGTACCGATGTTTACATTTCTCATGATCGACGGTGAAGGAGATCCCAATACGGCCCCGGAATATGCTCAGGCAATAGAGGCCTTGTTTGCGGTGTCCTACACAGCCAAGTTCATGGTCAAAAAGGGGCCGCAGGAAATTGACTATGCCGTTATGCCTCTCGAAGGGCTTTGGTGGGCAGATGACATGTCTGCCTTTATAACCAATGACAAGGCAAAATGGAAATGGACTATGATGATTATGCAACCGCCCTTTGCGACAAATGAAATCATCGAAGCAGCCATTGCCGAAGTAAAAAAGAAGAAAAAACTTCCCGCTATCGACAAGCTGCGACTGGAAGATTTCTCTGAAGGCCGTTGCGCTCAAATACTACACATCGGACCATTCTCTGAAGAAGGGCCAACCATTGCACGAGTCCATGAATTCATCGACGCGCAAGCAAGCCGAACTGGAAAACATCATGAGATTTACTTGAGTGATATACGGCGTGCAGATCCAAAAAAATGGAAAACAATTGTTCGTCATCCAATGAAATAATGACTAATTGAGTATTCATAAGTATCGGCAACTCGGCAGCAAAGGAGACACATTGAACCAGGACAACACATTCGAACGCGTGAACTATTTTCAGGGCCAACTACTTACTGTTTCTGACCTGAAAGCAGAACAGGAATACTTATTAGCAAAACACCGGCGACATAACCGTTACCTTCACGGTTGGGGGGTGGCAAGCGGGCTTAAAGTGACCATCGCAAACACCTCGGAGGTTGTTGTGGAACCGGGTGTAGCGATCGACTGCGCGGGTAACGAGATACACGTGTGTACTCAAGTACAATTAAAAGTGCCGATGAAACTGGATGAGTTCTTTGTAACCCTTCAGTACACCGAGACCGAAACTTCGCCCATACCCAACCCTTCTGGCTCGACATCTGAGGAACTGACATACACAAGGATAAAAGAGGGATTTGCTCTGGATATTATGGCAACAGATCCAGCGTCTGGGCACCGAGGCATAGGAACGGGAACCCCTGGCTGCGGCTGCCTGCACAGTATGTGTATTGCCCGATTCAAGAAGGGCAGACAAGGCTGGAAAATTGAAGAAAAGGGACGCCGCCGTTCCTGACGAATCTGGTTTCCGGCGGCTGATATTTGGAATGTTTGCTAATTAGTTCTCAACCGGAAGGCTACACCCCCCTCTCCCCTTGTGGGAGAGGGTTGGGGAGAGGGGTTGAATTTCAAGGAGACCACCCTCTCCCTAGCCCCCCATCAAGGGGGAGGAAAAAAAAATGTTTCCGGATGAAAGCAAATTAATTAATGCGTGACCCGTGTTACACCGCCACCAGTTAACACTCGCACGCGCTCGCCGGGTCTGAAAACTTCATCCGCTTCCTGGGTTACGGCAAACATTCTGCCGTTATCCAGCTTTACGGTAATTTCCAGACCGGTTTTGCGGGTGACGCCTTCTTCTACCGCAGAACCTGCAAGGCCACCAGCTACCGCGCCCAGTACAGTACCGATTGTGCTGCCTTTGCCGCCCCCGATATTGCTACCGGCGACTCCGCCTACTATCGCGCCGGCACCTGTTCCCACTGGTGTTTTAGTGCCTTCGATCTGCACCTGACGTACACTTTCTACCACGCCCATCTGTACTTCCTGCACTTGTCTGGCTTGCGAGCGTGAATAAGCGCTGCCGGACATGCTGGATGCGCATCCGCCCAGAAAAGCCAACGATATGAACAAGGCACTGACTACTTTCATTGTATGCATGCTGTTTCTCCCTGCGTTTAATAATGCTTAAGCTAAACTAAAACCAAAATGTGTCTTACTTAAAGCGCTTAATTCATCTCTTGTGGCGGTATGATTCTGACCGCCGCGCTGTGCGATTTTTACTGACCCCATGATGGATGCCAGACTACCCGTTGCCTGCCAGTCCATGCCTTGTGCAATGCCATACAACAGACCAGCGCGATAAGCATCGCCACAGCCGGTTGGATCCACCACTTCTGTAGGTTTAACGCAGGGGATTTCGATCCGCTTACCATCTGTGTAGATGTGTGAACCTTCCCCTCCTAAAGTGACAATTAAAGCCTTAACTAGTTTCGCCAAATCTTCAATTTTTTTACCAGTGCGTTCCTGCAGCAGCTGCGCTTCATAGTCATTGACTGCCACATAGGTGGCTTTTTCAACAAATTGCATGAGCTCTTCACCGTTGAACATGGGCAAGCCCTGGCCCGGGTCAAATACAAACGGCACACCAGCTTCATGAAACTCTTTGGCGTGTTGCAGCATACCGTCTCTACCATCAGGTGCCACGATGCCCAGACTCACATTTTTGGCATCGCCCACATGGTTCTGGTGGGAAAAATTCATGGCACCAGGATGGAAGGCGGTAATCTGATTGTCGCTCAGGTCAGTGGTAATAAAAGCCTGTGCAGTAAACGATTCAGGTACCGTGCGTACATGGGCTGCATTCAGACCCAGTTTTTCCAGACGCGACGCATAGGGCTGAAAATCATCTCCCACTGTGGCCATAATCAGGGGATTGCCACCCAGCATGCTTAGATTATAGGCAATATTTCCGGCACAGCCGCCAAACTCACGACGCATTTCTGGTACCAGGAAGGCCACATTCAGAATATGAATTTTTTCCGGCAAAATATGGTTTTTGAAGTGATCGCCAAACACCATAATGGTGTCATATGCCATTGAACCGCAAATTAATGTCTGCATGCTTTTATCCTGATTAAAGTTTGCAGCGATTATATCATCTTCTATTTACGCCTTCCCCCCAACATGAGCCTGATATTCACGGCAAAGCTGTGATGATTTTCTGTCAACGCAGCAATTATTCACCATTAAGCACGTTGACATGAGGGCTGGCCAGCGCCCAGCATTAACAAACAATAGATCAGGCATGGATTTTGCACTACAATATTCCGTATGATATTTATAACTTTTTTCGAGTAATACCGAAAACTTGATAACCCGATCATTTAAAAATACGTTTACATGCATTATTGTGCTCAGCGCAGCCATGCTGCCATTAGCAGGTAAAGCCGCTGTTTTAGGCAATATTGCCGTGCAATCCGCATTGGGCCAACCCTTGCGTGCGACTATTCCGTTTACCAGCAATGGCCCGGATGATGTCATCGAAAACTCCTGTATTTCTTTACGTTCACCCACCAAATCGACGCAATCTGCCTCACCTTATCTGACGAGAGCTCGTCTAAATGTTGAAAATCTCAACGGTAAACAGCAAATATCGATCACTGGCACTACGATTACCAATGAACCGGCTATTACCCTTCAGTTACATATTACCTGTGCAAAAGAAGGGGAATTTGTCCGTGAATTTACTGTATTACTTGATCCGCCTGAATACGCCAAAATTCAGGCACCTGTCACCACCTCAACACCACTTGCCGCTGTAAAAAACAGCACCAAGAGCGTTGGTCAGCCATCCCAAGTTGCGATGGGGGAGCGTTACGAGGTTTTACAGGAAGATTCACTGGAAAATATTGCCCGCTCTGCCTTCCCACGCAGTAAGTCAAAGCAGAAGCGATTTATCCGCGCTACTAAACAGGCTAACCCTGACGTTTTTGATGCGTCTGGCAGCAATACCATTCCCGCAGGCTCTGTACTATTCCTGCCAGAAAAAGAAGCCATTCAGGCACGCCGCACACCTCAAGCACAGCCTGCTGCAGAACAACAGCAATCAGCGCCAGCACCGAAGTCTGTTAAAGCGCCGTCTAAACGAGAAGCTGCCAAAAACGACCAGCGCGGTTTTGAGCTCAAACTGGCAACGGGTGAACTGGATTTATCCCCAGCGAAAGATTTGACTGACGAACAACGCGATATATTGCGCGAGCAACAACTCATGATCGCCAGCGATGATCAGGTTGCCACCATACTCGCACTCAAGAATCAGATTAAAGTGCTTGAGGCTCGCATGTCTGAAATGCAGCTTAAGCTGAGCAATCGTATTTCTGAAACCGACAAGCTCAAACTGGCGATTGATAGCAACAAGGCCAATATTGATAAAACTGCCAGCCAGAATAACATCATGATGGCTATCTATTGGCTCATTGGCGGCTTGTTGACTGCGTTGCTTGGCTACGCTGCGCTTGTCTGGCACCGCAAATGGAAAAGCAATCAGACTTTCAGCTTTTCATCTGACAAAGCAGGTGACCACGACAGCCTTATCCCGGAGCAACACGAACCCTTGCCGCGCAGGGTGTATGTCCAGTCCACTGCAGCCAGTGGCCAAGGTTTACCAGCAAGCCCGGAACAGACAACGCAGGGTGAAGAGGAAGAAAATCTTTATAATCCGAATAGCATTTTTCAGAAAGACGAATCCTCTATTTCTTTGACCGAATTTGATTCGGTGATAGACGAGGCAGATCTGTATCTGGTTTATGGCTGGACGCAGAAAGCCATTGATCTGCTCAAGGACCACATTCAACGCATTAAAACCGATGTCCCACCATGGATGATGCTGGCGGACATTTACCGCAGTAATCACATGGAACCAGAATTTATTGCCTTGGCAACCGAATTTAAATCTCATTTTGGAGATACTGAATGGTGGCCAAAACTGCAAAATATCGGTAAAGAATTTTCCCCGCAAACACCGCTGTTTCAGGTTGAACCAGCAACAGAAATACCAACAAAAAAAGCAGTTGAAATAAAAGAAGAAACAGTACCACCTCCAGACATACATGCCATGCTGGATGAAGGTTTGATATATTCTGTCGATGAGCCTGCCCGCAAAGAAAACTTGCCTCCCCCGGAGCCGGAGCCTATCGATGATATGCTGGAATTTGACTTTACGCCCTTAAGAAAAGACCAGTCCAAATCCGATACGCCTGAAGACGATGATCCGTTTAGTGCTTTGGCACCAGATGATCATAAAATCAATGTCAAAAGAACCTTCTCGAATGATAAGAATGCGGGTGACAAGGGCAATTAGTACAAATTAAACAGGCTATGCTCACAGAAAAAGCCTGATCTGAATTTTGTACCAAAGCACTTTAAAGCAGCTGAAATGACAGACCTGCCACCATGGTTCCTATAAAAGCACCTGCCAGTACATCGCTTGGATAATGCAATCCGAGCACTAAGCGAGATAACGCCACTAACGCTGTAAACGGCACCACCACCCAAGCTAAAAACGGGTAGTACCCCAGTATCACAATGGTAAAGGCCACTGCATGCAGGGTATGGCCTGAGGGGAAACTGAACTGATCCAGCGGATTGGCTCCCAGCAGAATTTTACTGTTGATTTGATAGGGACGCGGACGCAGGGTTTTTACTTTCAGCCATTTATAGATCAGCGTGCAGACCAATCCCGAAATGATCATGTGAAGCACAGGCACAACAGCGCCCTTACCAAACCACCCAAGCAAAAGCACCATACTGCCATACCAGAATATTCCGTCTCCGAGCCGACTCACCACCTGAAAAAGCGCTTGGATCCACCTAAACTGGCTTGCACTGTTTATACGTAAACAGACCGTTTCATCCCAATGGTTGACTTGTTTCAAGCGAAATTTCTGAATCATTTGATTCTCCTCTTTTCACTATTTTCAACAAAACCTGTTCGAATTGATCGTGGATATCTTTCCAGTCTATGTTTTCTGCCGTGATGCGTGCATTTTTTCCCAGTTCAGCAAGCGCCACATCATCGGCAGCCAATGCCGCTGCCTGTTCGATAAATTGACGTTCATTATCAAACATGGCTACCAGCCCGTTTTGACCATTTCGTATGTGTTCTGCCGCTGCGGCATAGTCATAAGCAACAACAGCCAACCCGCTGGCCATGGCCTCCATGGTGACGTTACCGTAGGTCTCTGTGATACTCGGGAACAAGAATGCATCTGCAGATGCGTAGTGAGCTGCCAGGTCTTCACCAGTACGCATCCCGGCAAAGATGTGCCCCGGATTTAAATGCTCCAGCTCACCGCGCTCAGGGCCATCACCTACTAACACCAGTTTGGCTTCCGGCCTTTTCTGGCGCATTTTGTTAAAAGCACTCAGCACGACAGGCAGGTTTTTTTCAGGTGCCAGTCTGCCCACATACAGTACAACCAGATCTTTCTCACCCGCGCCCCACTGAGTACGCAAAGCCTGACTTCGTTTGGCCGGATTGAATAATTGAGTGTCCACCCCGCGCCGCACCACAATCAGGTTCTCATACCCACTTTCAAACAGCTCTTTGCGTATGCCTTCCGTCGGCACCATGGTGCATAGCGCCTTATTGTGGAGTTTGCGCAGATAAGCGATGATCGGTTTACGTAACCAGCCAAAACCATAATGTTTGCTATACACATGGAAGTTGGTGTGAAAGTCCGTGCTGGTGGGAATTTTCAACTTGTTTGCGGCAGATAATGCAGACCATCCCAGTGGCCCTTCCGTGGCAATATGCACGATGTCCGGCCGCTTTATTGTCCACAGTCTGAGCAATGCAGATTTTGCTGGTAGTCCCATTTTCAGGCCATCATAGCGAGGTATCGACATACCACGTTGGAGCACTTCTTCTATATGTTTTTCCTGAAGCGGTGTGTCAATTTCACTCTGACGGGGCCGGATTAACTGGATTTGATGGTCGCGTTCCTGAAGTGCACTCACCATACGCCCTATGGTCATGGCTACACCATTTATCTCAGGTGGGTAGGTTTCGGTGACCACCGCAATACGCATCATCTGCTTAGAGGTGGGTAAACTTTGTAAAATAATAGGCATGTCGTTCATGCAGCCACTTTGCATGAACGATGAGAAGGTTTGATTACAGGGATTTGACGGTTTTGTTACACACAGTCTACTGGAAAATCATTTTCGTGATTTCACCAAAAGCTTTTCACCGCGGAGGCGCGGAGACGCAGAGTTAGAAATGCCAACTTCAGGTACGTAAGTCATGCTTTTCTCTTCGCCTCCGCGTCTCTGCGGTGAAGCTATTTTTCTGCTTTTCAGGGATTCATTCAGGAAGACAACTACAGCAGCACCAATAACCAGATAGCGACGGCATTAATCAAACTCAGCAGCACAGCCGCACTTCCTACATCCTTGGCACGTTTAGCGAGCTGATGTTTTTCCAGAGAAATGCGATCAACAGTGGCTTCAATCGCTGAGTTAAACAACTCCACAATCAGAATCAGCATGACACTGCCCACCATCAGCGCTTTACCCACACCACTTACCGGTAGATACAGCGCAACAGGAATGAGTACCAGCGCTAAAAGCATTTCTTGCCGAAAGGCATCTTCATAACGCAAGGCGGCTTTCAAACCGTCCAGCGAATAATGCATTGCATTGACTATCCGCTTAAGACCGGTTTTTCCTTTGTAGGGGCTTTCTAACCCTTCCACGTCAGATCCAGTTCACGCGCTGCTTTGACATCATCCAGACGGCGTACAGGCGTTGTATAAGGTGCACCTTTCAGCAGTTCCGGCGTTGAATTGGCTTCTTCCAGAATGGCTTTCATTGCCGCTACAAATGCGTCCAGCGTATGTTTGCTTTCTGTTTCTGTTGGTTCAATCAACAAACACTCAGGCACCAACTGTGGAAAATAAGTGGTGGGGGCATGAAAGCCTTTATCCAGTAAACGCTTTGCCACATCCATGGCTGTCACACCTGTTTTGTCCTTCAGCCCCTTAAGCGTCACGATAAACTCGTGACTGGCACGACGCTGCGGGAAAGCAATGTCATATCCGATTTTTTTTAACTCTGCCAGCAGGTAGTTGGCATTCAGGGTAGCAAACTCAGCCACACGATGCATGCCCTCTGCCCCTAACATCCGTGCATAAATATAAGCGCGCATCAACACGCCGGCATTACCCATATGAGCAGACATACGACCGATGGACTGCGGCATATCCTGCTCTGTAAGCCAGCGATATTCGTTCTTGTCAAACCCCACGATGGGAATAGGCATGAACGGCAGAAGCCGTTTAGAAACGCCCACCGGACCCGCACCTGGACCTCCACCACCATGAGGCGTTGAGAAGGTTTTGTGCAGGTTCATGTGAATCACATCGAAACCCATGTCACCCGGTTTTACTTTACCCAGAATAGCGTTCAGGTTGGCACCATCGTAGTAGAGCAGGCCACCAGCATCGTGTACGATTTTCTGAATTGCCTGAATGGCTTTTTCAAATACGCCGAGAGTAGAAGGATTAGTCAGCATCAAGCCGGCAGTTTGTGGGCCAACGGCGGCTTTTAGCGCCTCCAGGTCCACATCGCCTTCGCTGTCGGTTGGTATCTCTTTGACCTTGTAACCACACATGACAGCCGTGGCAGGGTTAGTGCCGTGCGCTGCGTTCGGCACGATAATTTCATTACGCGCAAAATCACCACGGGATTCATGGTAAGCACGAATCATGGCCACACCGGCAAACTCGCCATGAGCGCCCGCCATCGGGGTCAGGCTGACGCCGGCCATTCCAGTTACGTCTTTCAGCATTTCCTGCAGTTCGTACATACAGGCCATGAAACCCTGTCCTGTTTCTGCCGGCGCAGAAGGGTGACGCCCCAAAAACTGTGGCAACATGGCGAGCGAATTGCAGGCCCGCGGATTGTATTTCATGGTGCATGAGCCCAATGGATAAAACTGGGTATCTATGGAAAAATTCTTTTGTGACAGCCTTGTGTAATGGCGAACCACATCCATTTCTGATGCTTCAGGCAATTTAGGACGCTGCTTGCGCAGGAATTTTTCTGGAATACCAGCGACAACTGCCTTTTTAGCAGGTGCCTGCACCGAGTTTCTCCGCCCCGGTTGGGAAAGTTCAAATATCAGCATAGTTCAATTACACAATAAAATTTTTAAAAATCGCATTCACAAAGAGTGCGGAAATCCGTACCCGATCTCTCGTTATTGCTTTACCGCTTCCAGTGCAGAGCCATAGTCTGGCTCCTGCTTGATTTCAGGCACCAGCTCGGAATAAATCACCTTGTCGTTTTCATCCAGCACAACCACTGCGCGCGCAGTCAGCCCGGACAATGGAACATCCGTAATCATGACGCCATAATCCTTGTGAAAATCTCGGCCGCGCATGGTGGAAAGCGTAATCACATTATCCAGCCCTTCCGCGCCACAAAAACGGCTTTGCGCAAACGGCAAATCTGCCGAAATAACCAGCACAACGGTATTAGGCAAATCATTCGCTTCAGCATTGAAACGGCGGGTAGATTCTGCACAGGTAGGAGTATCCAGGCTTGGCACAATATTCAGAATTTTGCGTTTACCTTTGTAATGGCTTAAAGAAATATCATTCAGATCTTTATCCACCAGCATGAAGCTATGCGCCATATCGCCTGGTTTTGGAAAATTGCCGCCTACATTTATAGGGTCGCCCCCTAGTGTAACAGTTGCCATGATCCTGCTCCTTTAGTGAAAGTAACGCAGTTGATAAACTAGGACTTATAAGCACAAGGCGGGGCTTCCCGACGCTTGCTCAGAATACGTTCCATTTGCTCTGCATACCGCTGTAAATCGCCATCGGTTTTGGTTTCTGTTGCACATACCAAAATCGCCTGACCCAACTCTGGATAATCTGCGCTCAGGTCATACCCTCCCAAAATGCCTTGTGCTCTTAGCGCACGCAATATGTCAGCAGCAGGGGAGGACACGCGGATGACCGCCTCATGAAAATTCGGGCCGGGAAAAACCTGCTCGACCCCTTCAATTTTAGCCAACATATCCAATAGCGCCAGCGTGTTGGCATGGCAGCTTGCTGCAACTCGCTCCAACCCATCCGGGCCAAGCAGGGACATAAAAATAGTCGAAGCCGTGACAACCAAGCCCTGGTTGGTACAAATATTGGATGTGGCCTTGGAACGACGGATATGCTGTTCACGAGCCTGCAATGTCAGCGTAAAACCCTGCTTGCCTTCCAGATCAACTGTACGGCCTACAATACGTCCGGGCATCTGGCGTACCAGTGCAGTTTTACATGCCATGAAACCATAATACGGGCCACCGCTGGCTAAAGGCGCACCCAGAGGCTGGCCTTCTCCCACGACAATATCAGCTCCATTACTACCCCATTCGCCCGGTGGTGTAATCAGTGCCAGAGACATGGGATTTACCACGCCAATCACCAGACTACCCTTGCTATGCGCCCAATCTGTCAGCACATCCACTTCTTCCAGATTACCGAAGAAGTTTGGCTGGGGGATAACCAGCGCGGCAAAATCTGCATCATCATTTAAATCGGTACTGATGGTACCTAGCTTGGCATCGTAATCCACTTCAACCAGTTCAATACCCTGATTTTTCACCGTCACCTGCACCACTTTGCGGTAGTTCGGATGCACGGTTTTAGGCATTAAAATGCGTCGTGAACTTTTGTGCGACCGCACTGCCATGAGCACGGCTTCTGCTAGTGCAGACGCGCCATCGTAAAGGCTGGCATTGGAAACATCCATGCCAGTTAACGAGGCCATCATAGTCTGATATTCATAGATCAGTTGCAGCGTGCCCTGGCTGGCTTCAGCCTGGTACGGGGTATAGGCAGAATAAAACTCACCACGGGTGGTGATTTGCCAGACCGCTGCCGGTATATGATGCTCATAGGCACCTGCACCAATGAAGTTCAGGTAGCGTCCGTCTGTTTCTGCCCGATCCTGCATGAGCCGCGAAACTTCCATCTCGCTCATCCCCTCTGGTACACGGGTCAGCTTGCCACTGCGTAAAGCAGCAGGAATTTCATCAAATAAATTTTCAATCGATTCCGCACCAATGCTATCCAGCATGGCACGAATATCTTCTTCTGTATGCGGTATAAACGGCATGATCAATCGCCCTTACTTAGTCTTAGTGCGCTTCGCTATCCACCAACGCCTGATAGGCCGTTGCATCCAGCAAGCCGTTCAAATCTGCAGCATTATCCGGTTTGATCTTGTACATCCAGGCTGCAAACGCATCCTGATTGATCTTTTCCGGTGAGTCTTCCACTTCGCTATTGGTTGCAACCACTTCACCAGCAATCGGTGAATACACATCAGAAGCTGCCTTGACGGATTCCACCACGGCACACTCTTCATTCGCCGCTAATTTACGGCCTACCGCCGGGTTTTCCACAAACACCATATCGCCCAGCAAATCCTGCGCGTGGTGAGTGATACCCACCGTTACGGTACCATCTGCTTCAAGTTTGGCCCATTCGTGGGTCTTGGCGTACTTCAAATCAGCCGGAATACTCATTTCACATTATCTCCATCAATCTTTTCAATTTTAACAAAACTTTAAATCAAACCCTTGCCGTTACGGACAAAGGGATATTTCACTACTTTAGCATTCAACAATTTGTCCCGAATCTGCACCTGAACCATGTCACCTGGCGATACACCTACCGGCATGCTGCCCATGGCAATGGATAGATTCAGTGTAGGCGAAAAACCACCACTGGTAATTTCGCCATCACCCTTAGCGGTTATAATTTTCTGGTGGCTGCGGAGCACACCCTTATCCTGTAATACCATTCCCAGTAACTGATGGGTAACCGGTCTGGTTTGCAAAGCGCTTTTCCCGATAAAATCACGGGGACTTTGCAAATCCACAGTCCAGGCAAGCCCGGCTTCCAGCGGATTGGTTGCTTCATCCATATCCTGGCCATATAAATTCATTCCAGCTTCCAGTCGCAGCGTATCGCGTGCGCCCAGACCAATCGGTGAAACGCCCAATCCGTGCAAGGCTTGCCAGAAACTTTCAGCCTCAGTCGCTGGCAACATAATCTCAAATCCATCTTCACCCGTGTAACCGGTGCGGGCGATGAAGTACTGATTGTACGCTACCGCCTGAAAAGGCTTGAGAGATTCACTCACTGCCTGCGATCCAGGTATGGCCAGCCATACTTTACTGCGCGCTTCAGGGCCTTGTACAGCAACCATCGCCAGATCTCGGCGTGGCTTTATTTCAAGACCGGGGGCATGAGCATCGCGCTGCTTAATCAGCCAAGCTACGTCTTTATCTGCTGTCCCTGCATTCACCACAATACGAAACCAGTCTTCACGCATGAAGTAGATGATCAGGTCATCAATCACGCCGCCTTCCGGATTCAGCATGCAGGAATAAAGCGCTTTACCAGTTACAGTCAGTTTATCGACATTGTTAGCCATGGTTTGGCGTAAAAAATCCCTAACACCAGCACCAGTCACATCTACTACCAGCATATGGCAGACATCGAACATGCCCGACCCCTGGCGCACCTTATGATGTTCATCCAATTGGGAACCATAATGCAATGGCATGTCCCAACCGCCAAAATCCACCATTTTTGCGCCCATATTACGATGTGCCTGATTCAGGGGGGTTTGCTTCAACATGGTTTAGTCTCTATTTAAAAAAATTCATTCTAGTTTTCTGCGCTACAACTCCCTCTCCCACAAGGGACGAGGGAACCTGCTGCTATCCAAGAGTTGCCAACTGCTCTTCCTCAGCAAAATAGGAACTCCGCACCATCGGCCCCGCTTTTACCCAGCCAAAGCCCATTTCACGTGCCGCCACTTCATAAGCAGCAAACTCGTCCGGGTGAATGTATTCCTGAACCGGTAAGTGCTGCAGAGAAGGGCGCAAATATTGCCCCAGGGAAACACGATTAACACCCTGTTTCCGCAAATCCTGCAATACCTCCAGCACCTCCTCGCGGGTTTCACCCAATCCCAGCATCAATGCCGATTTCGATTCCACACCTGATAATTTGGCAGCGAGTGCCAACATGTCTAGCGAACGCTCGTATTTTGAGCCTTTACGCGCTTCACGATACAAACGAGGCACTGTTTCCACGTTATGCCCCCAAACCAAGTCGCGCCTTACGCCATCAGGTAACGCTGTTAGTGTTTGCTGCATCAGTTCAATAGCAGCTTGCTGGCAATTGCGGAAATCAGGCGTCAGGAACTCCACGCCAATTTGTGCATTTTGCAGCCGCAATAATTTGAGGGTTTCAGCAAATATTCCTGCGCCGCCATCGGGCAAATCATCCCGGTTCACCGAAGTCAGGACTATATAGCTCAGCTTTAATTCAGCCACCGCCCGCGCCACGCGCGCTGGTTCGTCCTTGTCAAACCACTCAGGTTTACCAGTTTTGACCGCGCAAAAGCCGCACGCGCGGGTACAGGTATCCCCCAGCAGCATGAAGGTAGCCGTACCACGACTCCAGCACTCACCCCTATTCGGACACCTGGCTTCTTCACATACGGTATGCAGGGCATTTTCATGCACCGAACGGCTTGTATCCTGATAATGGGTTTCTTTACCCAGATTCTGGCGAATCCAAACGGGCATGCGGGTAATATTACGTTGCTGGGATATCATCAAAAACACCAATAAAAAAGGGGTGAAGCCGGAATTCCGGCTTCACCCCCCTGTCCTTTTAACCTGAGAGATTACGACAAAAAATGTCGCGTGCCCCTTCGGTGGATGATCTTATCAAAAAAGATCATCGCTCTCCAGAGTAGTCTCAGCAGTCACAAGGATTTATCAGCGAGCAAGTCAGCCACTTTTCGCAGCAAACAACATCACACCAAAATAAAATCAAAGCAGCTACTCGACCAAACGGTTCCTTTTACCTGAGCGATTATTGGGTATTTACGCCTTCGGCGGTGCTAGCAATCAGCACACTCTCCCGCTTAGCCTTTCAGACTGATATTACCACGAACTATACCGTAGTGCCCGCATTGTGGCAAGATAACCAAACAACCCAACAAATCAATCACTCATAGACAAACAGGCTGATTTTCCTTGCTGGTAGGGGCATTCACAAATATCAAACGGACACAGCCTTACTCAGCAGCCCCACCTTCCTCCAACCCCAACTCCTGAATCTTCCGCGTCAAAGTATTACGCCCCAACCCAAGCAATGTTGCAGCTTCTAGCCGCCGCCCCCCGGTATGCCCGAGCGCAGCTTTAATCAGCACCGATTCAAACTGCTTGCTCAGCTGTTCCATAATGCCTTGTTCACCCCGATTGAGCGCACTTTTAGCCTCATTTTCCAGCGCATCCTGCCAACCTTGCCCTACCTCGACACGATCTTCACCCAAGAGCTCCGGCGGCAAATCGGCAATCTCAATATTCTGCCCCGGCGCCATAACCATCAGCCAATGGCAGACATTTTCCAATTGGCGCACATTACCAGGAAAACTCAGCGAGCTGAGGTACTTCAATGCAGCTTCCGAAAACCGTTTTTGTTCGCCACCTAGTTCCTTGGCACTCTTTTGCAGAAAGAATTTCGCCAATAATGGGATATCTTCCGGCCGTTCGCGCAATGGTGGCAAACGTAAACGAATCACATGCAAACGATGAAACAGGTCTTCGCGAAATAATCCCTGCTTCACTCTGACTTCCAGATCCTGATGTGTTGCTGCGATCACCCGAACATTCACCTTAATGGGTTGATGCCCGCCAACCCGGTAAAATTGGCCATCTGACAATACGCGCAATAATCGTGTCTGCAAATCGGAGGGCATATCCCCAATTTCATCCAGAAACAGGGTACCGCCATCTGCCTGTTCAAAGCGCCCCCGGCGCATACTCTGGGCACCGGTAAACGCACCTCGCTCATGTCCAAATAGCTCTGATTCAAGCAAATCCTTAGGTATGGCAGCCGTATTCAGGGCGATAAATGGTTTTGCGGCACGAGGACTGTGTCGATGCAGCGCTCGGGCGACCAACTCTTTACCCGTACCCGATTCACCTGTAATCATCACACTGGCGTGAGATTGAGATAGACGGCCAATTGCGCGAAACACTTCCTGCATGGCAGGTGCCTGCCCCAGAATTTCCGGTTCACCTTCCATGACTTCGTTCACGTCTGCGGCACGCATGCTTTCGTCCATGGCACGACGAATAAGCTCTATCGCATGATTCACGTCAAAAGGCTTTGGCAAATATTCAAATGCCCCTCCCTGGAATGCCGCTACGGCACTTTCCAGATCGGAGTAAGCTGTCATGATAATAACGGGGATATTAGGGAAACGCTCTTTCACCTTTTGCAACAGTTCAAGCCCTGAGCTACCGGGCATGCGAATGTCGCTAACCACAACCTGTGGTACGGTAGTTTCAAGGGCTGTCAGCGCATCCTGCCCATTTGTAAACACTTCGAACTCAATGCCTTCCCGCGCCAGTGCTTTTTCAAACACCCAGCGAATAGAACGGTCATCATCTATAATCCAGACAGGTTTCATAGTTATTTATTCTCAAATATCCATCTGATTAAACCAATGCACTATTTTGGTGCATTGAATAGTTTTACTCTTCTTCACCTGACACCGGAAGCAACAAGGTAAAGGTAGTTGCACCCGGGCGACTTTCATATTCAATTGTGCCATGATGCTGATTCACATAGGTTTGGGCAATAGTCAGCCCTAATCCGCTTCCATCCTCACGACCTGATACCAGAGGGTAGAAAATCTTTTCTTTGAGCGATTCCGGAATACCCGGTCCATTATCGATAATCTGTAATTTAAGCGCCAGACGATAGTGCTTTCTGGCTAACGTCACACGTCGGGCTACGCGAGTTCGAAATATGATTTCCCCTT
This sequence comes from Sulfurirhabdus autotrophica, assembly GCF_004346685.1. Classification (NCBI taxonomy): domain Bacteria; kingdom Pseudomonadati; phylum Pseudomonadota; class Betaproteobacteria; order Nitrosomonadales; family Sulfuricellaceae; genus Sulfurirhabdus; species Sulfurirhabdus autotrophica. Next base: position 122,558 of record NZ_SMCO01000007.1, on the reverse strand, counting down.
TGCCCTGCAGCGCCTGAACGGCATTCCGCGCAATATTCAACACCACCTGGATCAACTGCTCTCTGTCACCCACCATCTCCGGCAAGCTGGTATCGTAATCTCGCTTGATTTTGATTCCAACAGGCGTTTCCGCCAGTAACAAACTTCTTACCCGTTCAAGCACCTCATGAATATTGATTTGCTGAATCTGCGGAATCCGATGCGGTGTAAGCAACCGGTCCATCAAACCTTGCAAACGGTCTGATTCCTTGATAATTACCTGGGTATACTCTTTCAGCTCCGGTTTTGGCAATTCGTATTCCAGCAACTGAGCCGCGCCACGGATTCCCCCCAAAGGGTTTTTGATTTCGTGTGCGAGATTGCGGATCAATTCACGATTAGCTTGCTGTTGCAGCAACATGCGCTCTTCCCGCGCAATTTTCAGTTGCTGTTCCATTTGCCGAAATTCGATCAGAATGCCAAGCCCCTCGCTTTCTATGGGCGTTACCGTGCAGCTAGCGAGCATTTTCTCATTGCCGTGTGTGCCGATCGTCATCTCATGTTCAGTAAAACTGCTGTTGTGTTCCGTGGCATAGGTCACCGCAGCCTGCAATTCACTTGTATCGGAGAAAATGTTATACAGAGATTGACCCAGCACATGCTTACTACTTAGCTGAAACATACTTTCTGCTGACGGATTGATATATTTCAGGCGCAAATCTTCGTCCGCCAGCAAAACTGCGGTGGATAACAGCTCCAAACCAGGGAACGCCGAATTTTTCATGGGATATTTTTCAGTCACACATTGTGTAAAGCAAGAAACGCGCCATAGGGTAAGGCGGCCAATTGAATTTTCTTGCAACGGACGGATCGCTGTTTTCTACGAACCTACCCGTTGCACTTTCGGTATTTATCTTGTTCCAGCCAGTTCTTTCTGCAAAGCTTCCAGATTTTTTTCGTGGGCTGTCACTTCGTCTTTCAGGCCCTGAACTCTGTCCAGATATTTCTGGTAATTTTTCTCATTGCCCAAGCGCACGCCTTCGCCTTCTTTAAGCGCCTGCTGCGCTGCTACGAGTCGCTTTTGTTCGTTAGCCAATTCTTCTTCCAGCAGTTGGCGTCGTACATCATCACGCTTTTTTTGCGTTTCACCATCCACTTTAGGAAAACTGGAAGGCGTCGGTGAAGAGGCATTTTTCGGTTTGGTGCCGGAAATAGTCGAAATTGGCTCCAGATCCAGCTTTTTTGCACCCTTTTTGGCAATATTTGAATATGTTACGCGACCGTTCTCGTCAACATATTTGTATATTTCCGCATAGGCAGACAAATGCAGGCCAAACAGAATAATAAACGCGATATTTTTTAACATATTCATTCTTGTTTTCAAAGGTTCACAATGCCTATATGACTGTAAATATTACTGTAAAGTTGCTAAATCCTGCTTCAACAACTCAATATTTTTTTCGCGCAGAGCAATCTCATCCTGCAATTCTTTTATTCTTTCTTCATTCCTGTTAACGGCTTTTCGCGCTACTTCTTTACCGTCAACCTTATTTTTAAGCGTTCCCGAACGATTTTTTTCTTCTTCCATCGCTAGCTTGGCTTTTACCAACGAAGTCTGTTCTTTAACTAAAGACTCTTCCACTGCCTGCTTTTTTGCATTTTTTTCGGGTCCATCCTGCACCTCGACTGCGCTCCCTTTTGCAGATGCTCCCGCAGATTTGGCTTTGGTTGGGGGTAATATCGTAATCGGTGCCAGGTCTACTTTTTTTGCACCTTTTATCGGCACATTGGAATAGGTAACCTGACCTTTGTCATCCACCTGTTTATACATCTCAGCCTGAGTGCTGAGACTGCCTATCAGCAACAAGAAACCGCACGCTCTCAACACATTTTGCTTCATAGCTCTCCCTTGCCTTTTCCTATCTCAATCTTCAGGCAAGTTTATGATAGGCACTAACAGCAATCAATGCAACCAGCCTTGCATTAAGAAAATGACATTTAAGCCAATCTACTCAACACAAATAAAAAAGGGCGGGGAAACCCCCGCCCTTTTTATGCACATAACCGACTGATTAGATGCTGTAATACATATCAAATTCAACTGGATGGGTAGTCATGCGGAAGCGTGTTACTTCTTCCATCTTCAACTCAATGAATGCATCAATCATTTCGTTGGAGAATACACCACCACGTGTCAGGAACTCTCGGTCTGTATTCAGAGCGTCCAATGCCATTTCCAGTGAAGAACAAACTTGTGGAATAGCGCTGGATTCTTCTGGCGGCAGATCATACAAGTTTTTATCCATTGCATCACCTGGATGAATCTTGTTCTGAATACCGTCCAGGCCAGCCATCAACATGGCGGTAAATGCCAGGTATGGGTTCGCGGTTGGATCTGGGAAACGCACTTCAATACGACGGCCTTTAGGGTTGGTTACATAAGGAATACGGATGGAAGCAGAACGGTTACGCGCTGAGTAAGCCAGCATAACTGGTGCCTCAAAACCTGGAACCAGACGCTTGTAAGAGTTGGTACCTGGATTGGTAATTGCATTCAGTGCTTTGGCGTGCTTGATAATACCGCCAATGTAGAACAATGCCATTTCGGACAGACCCGCATAACCGTTGCCGTCAAACAGGTTTTTGCCGTCTTTCCAGATGGACTGGTGTACGTGCATACCGGAACCGTTATCACCCACGATAGGCTTAGGCATGAAAGTAGCGGTTTTGCCATATGAATGTGCAACGTTATGTACAACATATTTCAGAATTTGAGTCCAGTCAGCGCGCTGAACCAGGGTAGAGAAACGGGTACCGATTTCACATTGACCGGCAGTTGCCACTTCATGGTGATGCACTTCAACTGGCACACCCATTTCTTCCATTGCCAGGCACATGGCAGAACGGATATCTTGCAGGGAATCAACTGGTGGGACGGGGAAGTAACCACCCTTAACGCGTGGACGATGGCCAGTATTGCCGCCTTCGAATACTTCGCCGGAACTCCAGGCTGCTTCCTCGGAATTAATCTTGACCGATGTACCGGACATATCGGTATGCCAGGTTACGGAATCAAAAATGAAGAACTCTGGCTCTGGGCCAAAGTAAGCTGTGTCACCGATACCGGTTGACTTCAAGTAAGCTTCAGCACGCTTTGCAATAGAACGTGGGTCACGGTCATAACCCTTACCGTCAGATGGCTCAATGACATCGCAGGTAATAATCAGGGTGGACTCGTCCATGAACGGGTCCATATTAGCAGTTTCAGGATCAGGCATCAGCATCATGTCAGAAGCTTGAATACCTTTCCAGCCAGCGATGGATGAACCGTCAAACGCATGACCGGCTTCAAACCAGTCTGCATCAACTACATGCGACGGGATGGTCACGTGCTGTTCCTTGCCGCGGGTATCAGTAAAACGCAGATCAACGAACTTCACTTCGTTATCCTTGATCATCTTTAAAACATCGGCTGCCGCCATCTTCATTCTCCTAAAATATCAACACAATTTTACGGTAAAGTTTTTTTCTTCTACAAAGGGCTAGGTAAGCAGGAACCATGCCATCAAAAATTCTAAAGAAAGATATTCTGCCACAAGCTGTTGCACTACGGTAACAAAATTAATTGCACCAAATTGGTGCAATTAATAAAATAACGCACCATTATAGCGCATCATGACGGTGCAAGTGGATTGCACTAAAATAATCATCGCTCAACACCACTTCCATAATCCGAGATTTCAGCCCTCTCATGATGTCCACGTCGTCACAAAAAGCCGCAGACAAGAATATTTCCACCTCGACCTTGCCTTCCAGATAATGCAGCACGATCTTTTCAGGTTCAGGAAGTGCACCGCTCAGGCACTGGTGTAAATGTTCCAGAAGCACCTTGCGACCAGGCAAATGCACACTGGGTTTGGCACGGGTATCATCTTCCGGGTCTATATGCACCATGACATCCAGAACATCATGGTTTTTCAGAACGCGGCTTCGTGCGGTTTCTGCAATATAGTGCCCTTCCGACACACTGATCTTCGGATCAACCAGCACATGGGCATCCACCAGTGCATTATCGCCCATTTTACGGGTTTTTAATTCATGCAGGCCAAGCACGCCAGGCGTGCTTTCCAGTGATTCCCGAATCGCCGCTACCTGTTCGGCATCCAGAGAAGTGTCGATAAGTTCTGAAAGTGCGTCATAACCCATTTTCCATCCCATACGCGCAATCATGAAAGCTACCAGTACCGCCGCAATCAGATCCAGAAAGGTAAATCCGGCCAGATTGCCAGCAATCCCTGCCACTACAACCAGTGAAGAAGCCGCATCCGAACGTGAATGCCAGGCGTTCGCCATGAGCATTTGAGAGCGCAACCGTTTGGCAACACTCATCATGTAACGAAACAAGCTTTCCTTGCCTACAAGGGTCAGCAAACCGATCCATAACGTAGCCGGATGCACTTTCTGAATGGCACTGGCATCCTGGAGGCGCATTCCTGCTCCCCATAACAACAGCACACCGGTTGCAATCAGCAACACCCCTAAGATCAGTGTGGCCGCGGTTTCAATGCGTGCGTGCCCATAAGGATGGTCCGCGTCAGCTGAACGACTGCCGTGGCGGTTGGCAAAAAGCACAAGAAAATCAGATAGCAGATCGGATAATGAATGAATACCATCTGCCATGAGGGCTTGGGAGCGTCCGAAATACCCCACGACAATCTGCAGGATAGTCAAAACCACATTCACCACAACACTGACCCAGGTGACTCTTTGCGCGGCAAGGTAACGTTCGTGATTGGCCGGGTCAATACCGGAAGGAGGATGATTGCTCAAGGCTTTTATTACATATATGAAAAACTCATTTATACTGTAAAAAAAGGGTTTAGAGCAAGGTTTATCATGGGAAACATCACTGAAATTCTAAAAACTGCTCACGAACGGGCAATACAGCTTGGTTTGCCCTACGAAGGGGCTTTATTACCTGCAGAAGCTTATCACTTGCTTTCAGAGGCACCCTCTGCCGTTTTGGTGGATGTGCGAGCCCATGCTGAATGGGAACTGATTGGCACTATTCCGGGCAGCGCCCAGATTGAATGGCAATCTTACCCTGGCTGGCATGCTAACCCTTTCTTTATTACCAATCTCAAACAGCAAATCGACTCGGAATCACTCGTGATGTTTATTTGCCGTTCTGGAGGCCGATCCCATAAGGCAGCAATTGCCGCGATGGAAGCAGGCTTTACCAATTGCTACAACGTGATTCAAGGTTTTGAAGGCGACAAAGATCCCGCTACCAACCGCCGTAGCTCGGTTAACGGATGGAAGGCAGCCGGCCTCCCTTGGCAACAAAGTTAACTTTTTCAGTATCCTCATTGGTTAGCCGCAGAAAATCAGAGTGGTTATTTAGCTGTCTATCAGTCGCCAGCACTTAATTTATCCCAAACCATAGAAGTGCTGAGATGAAAAATCCTTTCTAGGTTAAAATATGCCTTTTTGATTTCTGAACATGACTGACCAATACGCCGTTACAGGCAACCCCATAGCACATAGCAAATCCCCGAGTATTCATACTGAATTCGCCAAACAAACTGGGGAAGATATGGCTTACACAGCGGTACTGGCTCCCCTTGACGGGTTTGACCGCACTGTTGATCAGTTCATTAGCCAGGGTGGAAAAGGAATGAACGTTACTGTTCCTTTTAAACAGGAAGCTTACCAACTGGCCTCGGTACTTTCCGAGCGGGCTCAGTTGGCCGAGGCAGTCAATACGCTTAAATTCGAGAATGGCAATATCTTCGGGGACAACACGGACGGCGCAGGACTGGTTCGGGACATTAAGGAAAACCTGGGATTCAACATTCAAAACAAACGCGTCCTGTTACTAGGGGCAGGTGGCGCAGCGCGCGGCGTAATATTACCCATACTGAAACAGCTTCCTGATTCACTCACCATTGCCAACCGCACTGCGGCGAAAGCTGTGGAACTTCAGCAGCAATTTTCCGCCTATGGTGCAATCACAGGCGGCGGATATTCTGATCTGGCGGGCCGCGAGTTTGATCTTGTTATCAATGCCACTTCCAGCAGCCTGAACGATGCCTTACCACCATTACCTGCAGGTGTTTTTGCTAGCCATGCGCTCGCCTACGACATGATGTATGGCAAGGGATTGACTCCCTTTCTGTTGTTTGCACAAAGTGAAGGCGCAGCCCAACTGGCAGACGGCTTGGGCATGCTGGTGGAACAAGCTGCTGAATCTTTCTTTATTTGGCGTGGTGTAAGACCCGCCACACTTCCCGTCATCGAATTACTCAGAAAATAACATGTTAAAAACACTTTGGCGCTGGTTCTGGAAGGGCATTGCCCTGTTCATTGGTGTGGTTTTGCTCTACCAACTCTGGATTTTCGGGCATATCTGGTGGTGGGTGGATCACAATCCAGCTACCAGTTCTTTTATGGATGATCGGCTGGCAATCATGCAAGATCAAAACCCGGATGCCGAATTAAGGCACCAGTGGGTTCCTTATGATCGCATTTCCATGAACTTGAAACGCGCCCTGGTTGCCGCCGAAGACGCCAAATTCATCGACCACGAAGGCTTTGACTGGGAAGGCATCCAAAAGGCCTACGAAAAAAACATGAAGAAAGGCAAGGTTGTCGCAGGAGGTTCCACCATCAGCCAGCAGCTGGCAAAAAATCTGTTTCTTTCCAGCAAGCGCACACCTTGGCGCAAAATAGAAGAGGCTGCCATTACGGTAATGCTGGAACAAATGATGAGCAAGCGCCGGATTCTGGAAATTTACATGAATGTGATTGAATGGGGAAATGGCGTTTTTGGCGCAGAGGCCGCTGCCCGCCACTATTACCGCACCAGCGCGGCTAGTCTGTCCGCACCGCAAGCAGCCAAGCTGGCTGCCATGGTGCCAAATCCGCGCTATTACGATAAGCACCCCGGTGCAAAAGGGTTACAGCGCAAAACGGGCATTATTCTGGCACGCATGAATTCTGCAGTGGTACCGCGTTAAAAAAGCACTTTCCAGCGTTTCGCTTTTTCATTGTGCATGCCATCCATTTGCGGATTCTTTGTAAGTGCACCTGATTTTACTCTATGACTTCTTCTCCGGGATTCTCGGTGCTTAAAATGCCGGAGTTGTAGTCATAAGCAAACAACTCTGCGTAACGCCCCCAGTCGATGACAACAGCCAGCACTCTTTCAGCTTCTTCTTCACTGAGATAATCTTCCAATTCCCTTAAAAACCGCTGCTCCGGTGCACGTTGCGAAGGGCGCTCATCGAGCACACGGCGAATATGCCCGGCCAGGGGGACACGTTTTAACTGGTGTTCTCCGAAAATTTCCTTGCGTCGCAAAATATCGGCATCTACAAATGCCTTACCATGACGGGAAAGGGTGATCACCCCACTTGCAATCACAGCAAAGTCCAGCAGCACCAGCGCATCCAAAATAGGGAACAGGTTATCTATCTCAAGTTGCAATGCAACCGCCAATACCGGCAGTTCAGCGCTACCTGTGCTGGATAAGTGCAGTATTTCCTCCATCGCTCCAGTCATCTGGGCAACGGTCACACTGGGCAATGGATGACCTATCCCAATCCGCACTGCCTTTGCTGATTCGGTTTCATTCGGAATCACCGTTGTCGTCATGATGGTATAAATGCGTTCAACCAATTGCCTGAACGCCAGTGATTCCCTGTCGCGAGGGTGCTTCAGGGTGATGGCCACTTCGGCCTTGACCCGTCCGGGGTTGCTATCAAATACAATCACTCGGTCCGCCATCAGTAGCGCTTCTTCGATATTGTGCGACACCATCAAGATCGCTCGCGTCGGGATCAGACGTTCAATCCATAAATCCAACAGGTCATTACGCAAAGTTTCAGAGGTTGGTACATCCAGTGCCGAAAATGCTTCATCCATCAGCAATATATCGGGATTCACCACCAACGCACGCGCAAATCCTACCCGTTGGCGCATGCCCCCTGAGAGTTCTTTGGGGAAAGCTGACTCAAATCCATCCAGGCCAATCATGTCGATTACTTCCAGTGCGCGCTGACGTCGCTCAACGGGTTCTATACCTTGCGCTTCCAATCCCAATTCAACGTTCTGCAAAACATTCAACCATGGAAACAAGGCAAAAGTCTGAAACACCATACTGATCCCCGGCTCCGGATGATCCACATGTTTACCCCGATACAATACCTTGCCGCTGGTCGGGCGCGTCAATCCTGCCAGAATCCTTAACAGGGTGGATTTTCCACAACCTGACTTACCCAGAATCGCCACAATTTCACCGGCATGTAATTCAAGATCAATATCTTTCAACACACTCAATCTTTTCTTTTCGGCACCCGCAAACGACTTACTGACACCATGCAAGTGCATCAAACATTCTTTTTTGGATTCATCCATGGCTTTATTTTTATTCCAGTTTTAACCTGTCCTGAGCAAACCGGTACAGTCTTTTCCATACCACCCTGTTAAGAATAATCACGTACAAACTCATTACACCAATCCCCAAGGCGATTCGAGGATGATCGCCATTCATTGTCTGTTGCGTAATATAAGCACCAATCCCGCTTGCAACCAGAGTTGTATTACCCCAGCTTACCAACTCCGAGACCACGCTTGCATTCCACGCGCCCCCTGAGGCGGTCAAGCCACCAGTAATATAAGAGGGGAAAATCGCAGGTAAAATCATGCGGCGCCACACCAGCAATTTTTTCAATCCCAGATTGGCAGCTGCTTCGCGCATATCATTCGGAATGGCAGCAGCACCCGCAATCACGTTAAACAGGATGTACCATTGTGTACCCAATATCATGAGCGGGCTCAGCCATATTTCCACATTCAAATGGTAGGTTACTATCAGCACGACCGCTAACGGGAACATCAAATTTGCGGGGAAAGCCGCCAAAAACAGCACAACTGGCTGAGCCCGCTGCGCCCATTTTGGCCGCATGCCTATCCACACACCAATCGGCACCCAGAACAAAGTGGCCAAAATGATTAAAACAATCACCCTGCCAGCTGTCAGCAATCCCAGAAAAAAGACATTCCCAATTTCGCTGTAACTTACCTCGCTCAAAACAAAATGCGACAAAGTCAACAAACCGATAATCGATAATACCAACAGTAGCGCCAACCAGACCTTGTCTAACAAGCGAACATTTCTATTTAATATTTTCAGTTTGAATTTTGGCAACGGCCTGGCGGGTATATGTCTAAAAACTTTCAAAGAAATTTCCCAGAATATAGCTGGCAATGCCAATAGCTTAGGCAAGAGTCGTGTGCGCTGCATCAATGTCAGCACCCATGAAGACGGTACATCTTGCGATTCTGATAGCTCAAATTTGAATTTATCCGACCAGGCTATCAGCGGGCGAAATATCAATTGATCGTAAAGTAAAATAACGATGAACATCGTAAAGATGGCATAACCGATCGCACTCAGGTCTTTGTGTTGAATCGCCAGGGCGATAAAAGAACCGATTCCCGGAAGCATTATCGTTTGCCCTGAAACGCTGATTGCCTCCGAGGCAACCACAAAAAACCACCCCCCGGACACCGACATCATGGCGTTCCAAACCAGATTTGGCATAGCAAATGGCACTTCCAGCTTCCAGAAACGCTGCCATGCCGAAAGTTGAAAAACATCGGCAACCTGATATAAATCAGTGGGTATCATGCGTAAAGAGTAGTAAAAACTGAATGCCATATTCCACGCCTGAGATGTGAAAATTGCAAAAATTGCTGCTGCCTCTGGCCCCATCAAACTACCCGGAAACAGGTGAATAAACCCCATAATAGTGATGGACAAAAAACCTAGTATAGGGACCGATTGCAAGACGTCCAGCAGAGGGATTAACACCATACCGGCGCGCCGGCTTTTGGCCGCAAGGCTCGCATAAATAAAAGTGAACAGAATGGAAAACAACATCGCCGCAGCCATACGCAGTGTTGTTCGCATGGCATATGCGGGCAAATTAGAAGGCTCCAGGGAAACTGGCAACTGCTGCCCCAGATCATAGGGCGCAGTCATTTGGTGCATACCCCATGCCAAGCTGAAAAGAGCGGCTAAAACACCAGGCAGGATCAGCAAATCCCAACGATTGGGGAAATCAACAACATCGCGCCCAGCCGGATTTGCAGTAAAAAAATGCATTTTATCTCTCTCGAACTGCAAGAATTGTCATATTACAGGCTATGATGTCACTATTATTATGAGCATTAAATTTATTTGATTAGACGGGCACTCTTTAAGTTCTTAAAATAGCGTAATTGGCGAAAATAAAATCGATAAGGCATGGCCGAAGCAGAAGAAATAAAGCACCCTGAGAGAGACACGCAAAACCTGCACCAGATAGTGGATATGTTGCAGCGCTATCGGCTTATCGAAAATCTGGTGCACAAACAGGAAATGCCACGCCACGATCTCGTTGAATCCCTGGTGCACAAACAAAATCTGGTTGCGCTCCAGAAAAAACTGGATGAGCTTCACCCGGCAGACGTTGCGTATATTCTTGAGTCCCTGCCGCTTAATGACCGGCTTTTAGTCTGGGATCTGGTTAAAGCGGAGCGGGATGGTGAAATTCTGCTGGAAGTATCGGATGCCGTTCGGGAAACCCTGATTGCCAGCATGGATTCAGAGGAGCTGTTCGCAGCGGCCGAGAATCTGGACACTGACGAAATTGCCGATCTGGCGCCGGACCTTCCCCATGATGTGATGCAGGATTTGCTGCAGTCCCTTGACGCACAAAACCGTGCTCAATTGCAGTCTGCACTGGGTTATCCTGAAGGCACTGTCGGTGCGCTGATGGATTTTGACATGGTTACCATCCGCGAAGACATCAGTCTGGAGGTGGTACTGCGTTACTTGCGTCGCGTGGGCGAATTACCCGATCAGACCGACAAGTTATTCGTAATTGACCGGGATAAAAAGCTAATTGGGGTCCTCCCCTTGAAGCGTTTGTTACTGCATGATCCTGATGTGAGCGTGGCAGCAGTAATGGTCGATGACCCGATCACCCTGCACGCTGATGAAGAGGCTGATCAGGCTGCACAGGCTTTCGAACGTTATGATCTGGTTTCCGCTCCTGTTATTGATAAAGATGAGCAACTCATTGGTCGCGTCACTGTTGATGCTGTCGTGGATTTTATCCGTGAAGAATCGGACAGTGACATGCTCTCCATGGCCGGTTTTAGAGAAGAAGAAGATTTGTTCGCTACGGTCTGGAAAAGCGTCCAGAACCGTTGGGCATGGCTGGCCATTAATCTGGTTACCGCATTTATTGCCTCTCGCGTGATCGGCCTGTTCGAAGGCACTATCCAGCAACTCGTCGCACTGGCGGCACTGATGCCTATTATTGCCGGCATTGGTGGCAACTCCGGCAACCAGACCATTACCATGATCGTGCGTGCCTTGGCATTTGGTCAAATCCATCCCGGAAATGCCCGCAAGCTATTATTGAAAGAAGTCGGCGTCAGCCTGTTGAATGGGGTGGTGTGGGGGGCAGTAGTGGGCGTTTTCGCTTATATTTTATATAACAACATTGCATTAGGCTTTGTAATGACTGGTGCCATGATCCTCAATTTATTACTGGCTGCGGTGATGGGGGTCATGATTCCCCTGTTGATGCACAAAATGGGCCGTGACCCGGCCGTAGGCTCAAGCGTGTTGATTACTGCCATCACCGATAGCGGAGGGTTTTTTATTTTTCTGGGTCTGGCCACGTTGTTCCTGCTTTAAAACGACCTTGTTTCAAACAATAGCAGTGACCACTTAGAAATCACTGTAAAAATAATAAAACCCGAGTTCATCCAGGGCAACTGGAGAATGGCTATTTTACAGAAGGATTTTCCATGTCAGAATTTGATCTCATCGTGATCGGCTCTGGCCCGGGCGGCTACCGGGCTGCAGTACTTGCCAAACTACGCGGACTGAGCGTAGCCATCATAGAAAAAGCAGATTGGGGTGGTTGCTGCCTCAACCGCGGTTGCGTTCCCAAAAAAGACTGGCACCATACCGCACACCTGGTTGCCGCCAGTAAAAACTATGCTAAACGTGGCATTCATGGCAACCTGACCGCTGACATTACTATCGCATGGCGGCACCAGAAAGATACTGTCCAAGTGGTCCGGGACAGCTATCTGGACTATATGAAGCGACTCGGCATCGCCTCTTTCAAAGGAACCGGCAGTTTTGTGGATGCTCACAAGATAAGCATTGATGGGCAAACAACATTGCACGGCAAGCATATTGTCATTGCCACTGGCTCCTCTGCTTATATTCCCGACGTTTTTCCAATAGTACCGGATAAAATTCTCACCACCGACAACCTGTTTGATAGCGTCCCACCAAGAGGCCGCCGGGTAGCGGTTATCGGCTCTGGCGTAATCGGCACTGAATTTGCTTTTATTCTTGCCATGCTGGGCAAAAGAATTACCTGGATCACACAGTCCAAACCCCTTTCAAAAAGCAGTTACAGCAAACCCGCGCTAAAACTTCTTTCCAATGCCATGGAAAGACATAAAATCGTCCCGCATACCGGTTCCCGTACAAAAAGCGTTGATCTCACTGGGCCGGGCGTTACCCTTAATCTGGATGATGGCTCTGAAATCAATGTTGACTGGGTACTACTTGGCACTGGTCGGATTCCCCATACCGAGGGACTGAACCTGGCATCGGCCGGCGTCACTACTGACACCAAAGGGTTCGTCAAAGTGAATGAATATTTGCAAAGCGATATCCCTCATATTTACGCCATTGGTGATGTAGCCAACCACCATATGTCAGCTAACCATGCCTTAGCCGATGCGGCAGTCGTTGTATCCAACATCCTTTCCCCGCAATCCCGCAAACAGCAGAACAAAGCTGTGCCACAGCTTGTGTATTCAGCGCTGGAACTGGGCATTATCGGCATTAGTGAAGATGAAGCCGAAGACGAAGGGCTTGAAGCTGGTGTCGGCTTTGCTTCATTTGAAGGCAACCCGCGTGCGCTAGGGCAGGATGAGCAAGAAGGATTTGTCAGGTTAATTGCCGATATGGATAGCGGCGCATTGCTAGGTGCAGAAGTCATTGGCAGTGAAGCAGGGGAACTTATCCATCTCATCGCACAGCAATTCGGCCAGGAAGATGCCCTGAACCGTTTTGCCAGTACTTTTTACAATCATCCTGCACGAGCAGAAGAGATACTCAATGCCACCGAAACGCTCGCCGCCAAGTGGGGACTTTCGGAGCAGGTTTTCGGCAAATAGTTTTTGTATTGGGGTATTTTTGATTTTGCTGTGGATGGCCGTTTTCTTTGACAGCCTCCGCAACCAAATCCCAACGTCGGCTTTATGGAATGGTGTACAGCCGTCCCCGCCCCTTCAGAGACCGTCATCACCGTGACGCCTACGGTCCGAAAAATTGCAAAAACAGGCATCTGTTTCGAGTTCGCCGATGGAAATAGCTATTTTATTTATTGAAGAAGAGTAAGGAGGAAGCATTCGGCACAATACCAATTGCGGACTCCAAGTGCTTATTTACACTTGTTAAGACGGACTTTGGGAGCTGCGTTTGGCTATTCTACAATTTACATCCTGTAGTTTATTCCTGCAACGCTTTACTCCCTTGCTTCATCATCTCAATAAAAATTTTGGTGCGACTTGGTAGCAGGCGCGCATGCGGATAGATCAAGTTAATGGGGCGAGGCGGGGATTCGAATGCTTCGAGCAATATTTGCAGCTGCCCAGTAGCAAGAGAGGGCGCCACTTGGTATGAGGTAAAAACGCCGATGCCTAAGCCTTCCACACATGCGGCAAGGGCGGAACCAGCGTGATTAAATTCAAGGTTACCAGTAACCGCAAGTGTGAATTCCTTGCCATTTTCTTGAAAGCGCCACCAAGGACCGTTAGTAGTTGAAAAACGGATGCAATTTATCTTAAGTAAGTCTTTAGGGTGGCTAGGTCTGCCGTGTTGTTCAAGATAGCGCGGACTCGCCACCAACACCCTTCTGACGGCGCCAATTTTTTGTGCAATCAAGGTACTATCCTGTAGCTCGCCTACCCGAACCCCGATGTCGATGCCTTCTTCCAGTAAATTGACGACACGATCCAACAAGACCAGATTGCAGCGCACCTTGGGGTAGCGTTTTACCAAGCTCATGATAACGGGCGTAACCACCATTTGACCAATGGCCACCGATGCAGTGATAGTGAGTAAGCCGCTCGGCTCTTGCACTTGTGAACTTAAACCCGCCTCGGCATCGGCAACCGCCCCAAGTATTTGGCGACAACTTTCCAAATACCGTCTGCCCTCCTCGGTGAGTGAAATTCGCCTTGTGCTGCGATTAAAAAGACGCACCCCTAACTCCGCCTCGAGTGCGCCAAGTGACCTTACCACGGCAGGCAAAGAGGATTCCATTGCTTGTGCCGCCGCAGTTAGGCTGCCACTGTCGGCAATTTGCGTGAAGGTTAGCATCGCTTTGAATTTGTCCATGCTCGAATATTAATCCGAAAAGTGGAGTAGTTAAATAATATTTTCGGTATTTATCATTTAATTCGCAGCAATCATACTTGCTTCCGATGGATCGACACAGTAATTAACAACGATCTCTCTTATAAGGTTTTTCATGGAGCTTCATCTAAAACTTTTTTAAAAACTCACTACAAGGCGTACCGAACATGCATTCGATCTCTAAAAATCTAATAAGCATTTCCCTTTTGAGCATTGCGCTAGGCTTCACTTCCCCTGCGTTCGCCCACAAACATGCCATGCACACTGATACCATCCTGGCGAATGATAAAATTAGCCTCACGGACGCGGCTTTGCGTGATCTTTGGATCGGCCATGCTTTTTGGGTACGCGCCGTAGTAACAGAAACCATGAATGGCAATAGCGTTGCAGCCGCAGTAGCTGAGAAAGAAACAGTCAATAATGCGAAGCAGTTGGCTGCTTCAATCGAACCTTTTTACGGCAAGGCAGCATCTGAAACCCTTTTTAAACTATTGGCAGGACACTACACTGCCGTTAAGGGATATTTGATTGCGACTCAAAACAAAAACGAAACCAGGCAAAATGAAACGCGGCAAGATATGATCGACAATGTTGAGCAGATTGCGGCATTCCTGAGCAAAGCCAACCCCAATCTGCCTATTGATGCGCTGCGCGGAATGCTACTAGCGCATGGCGGTCATCATATCCAACAAATTCAGCAAGTCGCTAATCAGCAATACGCCGAAGAAGCCCAAACCTGGGAAGCGATGAAAACACATATGGTCGGTATTGCTGACGCCTTGACTGTCGCCCTTGCCAAGCAATTTCCCGCTCAATTCAAGTAATGATGGATTTTCCAATAGATCACAATTGTACTGAAAGGAGTAACAACATGAATCCCATATCAACAGGCTTAAAGTCTGCCGCAAACCCGGCTCAGCCCATCAAACTTTATCGCCATCCGATTTCTGGTCACTGTCACCGGGTTGAACTTTTTCTTTCGCTGCTCAATTTGCCAATAGAATTAATTCACATCAATTTGACGAGCAGGGCTCAAAAATCGCCTGAATTTTTGGCAATGAATCCGTTTGGACAAATTCCTGTAATTCAAGATGGTGCAACCACTTTGGCCGATGCCAACGCAATTTTGGTTTATCTAGCCCATAAATATGTTCCAGATACCTGGCTGCCACTTGATTCGACGCAAGCAGCCCAGGTTCAACGCTGGTTGTCGGTGGCTGCTGGTTTACTTGCTTTTGGCCCGGCTGCGGCGCGAGTAGCGGTTTTATTTAACGCCCCGATCAATACTGTTGAAGCCATTGCTAGGGCGAACAATCTGTTTGGCGTTATGGAGCAAACGCTTTCGCAAACGCCTTTTCTGGTGGGATCGAATCCAACGCTCGCTGACATCGCCAACTATAGCTACATTGCACGCGCACCTGAGGGAAATGTCTCGCTGCAACCTTATCCGAACCTTCGTGCATGGTTAGCGCGCATCGAAGCTTTGCCGGGATTTGTACCAATGACGACAACCCCCGTTGGCTTGGTTGCGTAATTATTATTAAGGTTGATTAGGCTGCATACGCGGCCAGGAAGGCTTCATGATTGAACAGCAAAACATCGACTTGACCACCATGAAAGGGCTGGGGAGCTCCCTGGTTCACCTCTCGTCTCCTCGAAATTTTCCTTGGTCAGGAATTCAGTCTTTGGCACCATTTGAAACCATCGAACTAGCTAAATGTATTCGCCACGATATATATATCATCAGCGGAACATTGTACGAAAATACGCATGGACATCGAGCAGGAAGTTTTCTGCGACGTGGCACGAACAGTACTTTGGCCGCTGGCGCTGTAGGGTCATTGCTGTTTATTAATCGCGATGCAATCGATAACGCATGCAGACCAGAAACCATAGCCGGCGATGATCTCGTTTGGTTTTTTGGTTACCTACAGGGCATGAGAGTCGCCTATCTCGCAAAATCGCCTCATCAGTTATCGCTCGTACTGTGGCAGCCCGGAACCCGAGTGCATGCCCACACTCATCCCTTTGGCGAAGAAATTTTGGTATTGAAAGGCGAGCTGTGTGATGAGAAGGGTGCTTACCCAGCGGGCTGTTGGCTGAGGTTTCTACAGGCTCAGGCCATGCCCCGTATACCAAACTAGAGACATTGATTTTGCTGCGGAATGGGCATTTGCAGCAATGCTAGATTTAGAAAATATGCGTGGGGGCGTGAATGAACGATTGTATCAGTGACTGAAATTATTTCACCCCTTAACTTTACGCTGACCGACTGTTTTTTACTACTTTCCGGACTGCCAACCATGATTACTCGACCAAACGCTCATGGCCCCTTTTCTGCCGCATGCAAACGTAAGCAAATTCAATCATCGAAACCTACCGCCCATAGTAATTGGATGAAATTTATCGTTTAACGATAATAATCCCCACAGAAAAATTCAGAAGCCCATATTATTTTATATTTACGGGAATATTTTCTAATCGCCAGCGTTAACCACAATATAAGCAGCAAAATCGTTGCTTCAACTTTGTGTTTGTTCATCATCTGGAGATTGATCATGCTTACCCGTACTCTGGCAGTTGCCACCTTGTTTTCACTTTCTTCATTCGCTTTTGCTGGTGCTGCAGACGATGCCAGTGCTCACTTCAAAGCCATCGGCGCTGGCAATGTAGATCAGATCATGCAATCCTATAATGACACCGCCACATTTCAATGGGTTGGCGGTCCGCTGGATGGTGGTTACGCTGGCGCAGACAAAATAAAGGAAGTCTGGGGCAAGTTTTCCAAGAATGCTCCTTTTGAAGTCACCACTTCCAAATTAGAAGAAAGTGCCAATGACAAAGGCACTACCGTCACAGCCAACGTGGAATTTAAAGGTAAAGCGACTATTAAAGTTCGATATGTGCTGGTTTATCGTGGTGGCAAGCTCGTTAATGAAATCTGGCAAATCGATCCAAAGTTGTCAGTAACTCCTGCTTATTGATATTTGATTGGGGTTGGTGCAGCAGGAAATCTGCTGCACCAACTGCTTTAAAATCGGTTTTATGGAGATAACTGCTAAAATAGTGGTTGAACTCACTACTAAAAAACCGAGGTACAAATATGAACATCCTGAAAACGCTGACACTTACAACCGCTTGCTTGATTGCGTTCGCAGCGCAACCCGCTCTTAGCGAAGATGCGCCCAAGTTTCCGGCAAAAAAGGCCATGGGCGTAGTAGTGACTAACGCAGGAATGACACTGTATACGTTTGATAAAGATACAGCGGGCAGTGGAAAAAGCGTTTGCAATGATGCTTGTGCAACCAATTGGCCACCTTTCGCAGCCGAAGGCGCTCAGGATGCGGGTCCATTTACGGTGATTACCCGTGACAATGGCAGCAAACAATGGGCACTCAAAGGCAAACCTCTCTATCTATATGCTAAAGACGAAAAACCGGGTGATATGAATGGCGATAATGTTAACGATGTCTGGCACATCATTGTCCAGTAACACTTACAGAGGGGCACGCATATCAAAAATGCCCTGATTGAAGAGCAGATCCCCCGACTAAGGCGCTATGCACGCGCTTTGGTTGGCGATCGGGACCGTGCTGATGATCTGGTGCAGGACACGCTGGAGCGCGCCTGGGGGAAACTCCACCTGTGGCGGCAGGGAAGCGATATCCGCGCCTGGATGTTTACCATTATGCATAATCTTTTTATCAATCATATCCGGCAAAACCCTAACCCTCATGCTTTTGTCACGCTGGACGAAGAGGCACTGGATATTCCAGTGCGCGCCACCCAGGACGAAGGGCTGGAAATGCGCGACCTGATGTCCGCCATTTCGCGGTTGCCGGGGGAATTTAAAGAAGTCGTATTACTGGTGGGCCTGGAACAAATGCGTTATGAAGAAGTCGCCCAAGTATTGGGCATACCCATCGGCACAGTGATGTCGCGGCTATCACGCGGCAGGGAAAAACTGCGCGTGCTCATGGCCGGAAATGCCGCACCAACACTGCGGAGAGTGAAATGAACAACAGCACACAACCTATTCAGGAAAATGATCTGCATGCGTATGTGGATGGGCAGCTTGACCCTGCGCGCATGGCGGAGGTAAAAGCCTATCTTGCTGCGCACCCCGCAGAAGCGGAGCGTATTCAGTCGTATCAGCAGCAAAATGACATGTTGCATGCCCTATTTGACCCTGTTGCCGCTGAACCCATCCCATTGGCAATGCACCCGGCTGCCCGCCGCCGATCTTTCATGCCCATCATGCGTTATGCGACAGTTGCGCTCTGGATGGTGCTGGGCGGTGTTGCCGGGTGGCTGATTCATGGGGCAGATAGCGCGAAACCAGCCTACCTGGCATCCTTGCCGCATCAGGCAGCCATTGCGCATGTTGTGTATACCCCGGAAGTGCTACACCCTGTTGAAGTGGGTGCCGATCAAGAAGCGCATCTGGTTAAATGGTTATCCAAACGGCTGGATGCAAACGTACATGCCCCTCACCTGACAGAAGCGGGGTACCAGCTGGTAGGCGGGCGTTTATTACCAGGAACAGATGGGCCGGCAGCGCAGTTCATGTACCAGGATACAAAAGGAAAGCGGTTAACCCTGTATGTACGTACTCACGTCAAGGACATGCGCGAAACGGCTTTCCGCTTTGAGCAGGAAGGCAAAGTGGGCGTGTTTTACTGGGTAGACGGGCCAATAGGTTACGCGCTGAGTGGAGAACTGGCCAAACCTGATTTGCTGTTAGTCGCTAACGTGGTCTACCACCAGCTGAATTTATAGGTACCTCAATGCCAGCAATTTCGTCAAAGCACTACCGGCAAATTGTGTAACCCATAAAAAATAGGTAGGATGCGCCTGCATACAAGATACTTAAATCTGTATGTAGGCGAGCTTTACTACCATTCCTTGCAGGAACCCATCATGCAGCAAGAAAACCAAACCAATCCAAATATTCAGACTATCAAAATCTGGGATTTACCTACCCGATTGTTTCACTGGAGCCTGGTGATCTTATTGGGTGTTTCGTGGGCGAGCATTGAGCTCAGTGATAATGCTTTCAATATTCACGAATATTCTGGCTATACCATCCTTTCCCTGGTTATTTTCCGTGTGCTGTGGGGAATATTTGGCAGTACCACGTCACGATTTAGAACTTTCATCCGCGGCTTGCAGCCCACTATCGCTTATGCCAAAACCCTGCTGCAATCCAAACCCGGCAACCAGATCGGTCATAACCCACTAGGTGGATGGATGGTCCTGCTTATGTTGGGTTTTCTGTTATTTCAGGCAGTAACCGGGTTATTTTCTAATGATGATGTCAGTAGCGAAGGGCCGCTTGCTCATTGGATCAGCAAAGATATCAGTGACATTCTGAGCGGATTGCACCACGAATCCTTTGATATATTATTAGTGATTGTAGGGTTGCATATCGCAGCCGTGCTGTTTTATCGTTTTTTTAAGCGGGACAATCTGATTACACCCTTGATCACCGGATTCAAGCCGCTAGCAGGTGAAACCCCGCCAAAACTTCGCTTTACCAGCAACTGGATTGCGCTACTGCTGTTTGGAATAGTGATAGCGGGTGTTGCGCTACTCGTCACCAAAGCCTAAGCAGGCGATTTACCCGGTGCAGGTAAATCACCCCATGCCTGCATTACCTTAAAATCACTTGCTCTTGAAGTTATCGTGGCAAGCTTTGCAGGTTTTGCCGGTTTCGCCGAATTGCGCTTTAATCTGGTTCATGTCGCCCGTTTTAGACACCTGAGCCAATTTGGCAGTTTCAGCTTGCAGCTTTTCCATACCTCCTTTGAATTTTTCCATTTCAGCCCAGATTTCCGGCTTGGCTTTGGTTTCGCCCTTATCGGAACCCGCAATAAACCCTTCCAGCGGCATTTTGCTTAGCACTTCCAGATAGGCTGCGTTTTTTATAAACACATCCTTGTCAAATGGACGATCCCCTTTGACCATGGCGCCCAAAGGTTTGAACTGCCAGTTCATCACTGTCATGACTGATTTACGATATTTAATCGCATCTTCAGGCTTCACTTCATCTGCAATCACATTGCTGCTAAATGCCACAACCAACAAACTTGCCAAAATAACATTCACTGAAACCTTCATACTTTTTCCTCTTAAAAAAGTTAAAATCAAAGCGTAAGTAACCCCATTGTTTTACGATTTCCCAAACAGGCACCAGCATTTTTAACCCGTCCAACACTGTTAACAGCAATCCATTCCATATTATTCCAGACAGTGTTTATTTTTTTGATTTGGCCAGAAAATATGAACTGCCACAAAACTTTCCTGTCATTATGTTGTAAGGAATGGCTGCTCATAACGACTAAAAGAAAATTACAGGAGACTCATCATGCTCATCAAGCAACCTAGCGACATTAAACCTTCCGAAATAACGGACAAACGCATTTACCAATCTCGACGTGATTTTATGGGTGCAGCCACAAAGTCTATTGCTGCAGTGGCAGCAGGTATTGCTTTACCTGGTTTACTGTCCCATTCCCAAGAAGTGGAAGCCGCAACTGCAGCTAAATTAAGCGGCCTTCAAAAAAGTTCATTCAGTGTGACCGATCCATTAACACCCTACAAAGACGTCACCAGCTACAACAATTTTTACGAGTTTGATACCGACAAATCTTCGCCTGCACAAATGGCCGGCACGCTGAATACCCGTCCATGGACCGTTGCGGTAGAAGGCGAAGTCAAACGTCCTAAAGTATACGATATAGAAGATCTGCTCAAGCTCGTCCCCCTTGAAGAGCGCATCTATCGACTCCGCTGCGTAGAGGGATGGTCTATGGTTATTCCCTGGGTAGGCTTCTCACTCAGCGAATTGATCAAACAGGTAGAACCCACAGGTAACGCAAAATTTGTTGAATTCACCACGCTGCACGACCCCAAGCAGTTTCCCGGGCAGCGCTCCGGTGTGCTGGACTGGCCTTATGTAGAAGGCCTGCGCATTGATGAAGCAATGAATCCCCTGACCTTAATGGCTGTAGGCCTATACGGTGAGGTATTGCCCAACCAGAACGGCGCGCCTGTTCGGCTGGTTGTGCCCTGGAAATATGGCTTCAAAAGCGCTAAATCCATCGTGAAGATCCGCTTTGTTTCAAAACCAACCAATTCTTCGTGGATGAAAGCCAACCCAAGAGAATACGGTTTCTTTGCCAACGTAAACCCGAATGTAGACCATCCCCGTTGGAGTCAGGCAAAAGAACGTCGTATCGGCGAGTTTTTTAAACGTGAAACCTTGATGTATAACGGATATGGAGACCAAGTCGCCCGTATGTACGCTGGTCTAGATTTGAAAAAGTATTTCTGATGAAATTTTTTCCTGCATTAAAAGCCCTGGTCTTTCTTGCCTGTCTCATCCCTCTCGCACGGCTTGGGTGGTTCGGCTATACCAGTCAACTCGGCGCCAATCCCATTGAGCTCATCACCCGGTCTACTGGCACATGGACTCTGGTGTTTTTAATGATCACGCTGGGTGTCACCCCCTTGCGAAAATTGACGGGTTGGTCGTGGCTTATCAAGCTACGTCGCATGCTGGGTTTGTATGCGTTTTTCTATGTGTGCCTGCATTTCACCACGTATATCTGGCTGGATCAGTTTTTTGACCCGCAAACGATTTACAAAGATATTATTAAACGGCCTTTTATCACGGTCGGATTTGCTGCATTTCTGCTGCTTATACCCCTGGCAGTCACCTCAACCAATAAAATGGTCAAACGGCTGGGTGGAAAACGCTGGCAACAGCTTCACCGATTGGTATATATCATTGCTACCTTTGGTGTCATCCATTACTGGTGGCTGGTTAAAAAAGACATCACACAACCAGTGATTTATGCGATCGTTTTGTCGGTTTTACTTGGGTATCGTGCCTTGGTATGGTTAAGAAAAACCAAAAGTGCAAATTTATCCAGCTCGCACAGCAAACCTATGCTGAAGCCTTCTCAACAGAACTCTTAAGGCTATTTAGAGTAAAAGCCTTAAGAGTTAGTCTGGATAAGCGCACGCTTTACAATATCCAGACTCACCATTCTGCGAAGGATTTGCATAATCAGCCAGGTATAGTTTAGTCAGAAGCTGGTTAAATGCAGCACTGCGCTTTGCTTCTGTCTGATTCAAAATCCCATTTTGTTGCAAGACCGCAATGAGCTTGAGCGGAGCAACCCGTTGATCACCGACAATTTCAACATGCCCCGCTTTTACTTCCACGTTTTTGACTACTTTTGCCTCATCGACGGGCTTGTAAAACTGCTCATCCAGACTGAATACATAATCATGCTCAATGCAAATACCGGCATTATTAAATTGACGGCAAGTACCCCGTTCGTCCGTATCAATTTTAAGATAAGACTGTACTTGGCCAAGCAACTCACCCGGCTGGCGGATAAAGTCGGAAGCGGAAGTGATTTCAAACCATTTATCGCCGCTGACTATCTTGCAAAGAGGTTGAACCAACCCTAAAGTCAGCACTCGAACCAATGGAGATGGAGACCCGCACTGTTCCGCAGCAGCAATCCCGGAAAAAGGGCCTGAAATAGTCACCAGCCTTAGTTTCAATTCTTTATTCCGAAGCGCATCAGGTCGGTCTGCAACCAATGCTTTCCGGGCGATCAAAGCCCCCTGACTATGCCCGACAACGGTAACCTGTTTATTACGCATCTGTCCAGACAGCTTATCGAGCGCCGTAGCCAGTTGGGCAGAACTCAACATTAAGCTGTCACGATCATCATAAGTAAAGCAGGCTGATTGCTGACCGTGAAACGCCATCACTTCTGCCAGAGCACGAAAACGTCCCGTAGAAGCAAAACAGCCATGCACTAGCACGGTAACAGGCTGGTCTGAATTAAGGTGTAAAGTTCGATCCGGGTTATCTGTGCAAGGACCCAGCCCCGGAATATTCAAACTGATATCAGCGGGAGGCAATCTGGACTGATCAAATGTGAGCAAAGCAGGGTCGCTGGGAATAGAAACGCATCCAGTTAAATTCACCAGTAAGAATACTATCCATACAATAACTATTTGCTTCATTTATAACTCACCTTTTATCACATCAAGTTATTATTAGCGATGCCCATGCTTATGCAAACAGGCATAAGCAAAGCAACGAATAAATAACTGAGATTTTATTCTGTTACAACGGGCAAAAGCGGCTTGCGCCACACACTCGCCAGCCAGGGCTGTTGCTCTATGGGCACGCCAGGTGGCCGGTAGTAATGGGTCAGTTCAACAAACCCTGCATTGGTCATGAATATGCGCCAGGATTCAAGGTCGTGGTAGGCACCATATCTCCCTCTATTCCAGCCTTCCTGATTATTGCCACGAGGGTTCGAGCTGAACAAAACACCATTTGGTTTTAGTGTGGCATAAAGCTCGGACAATACACGAGGCAACGCCTGGCTGGGTACATGAAACAGCGAAGCGTTAGCAAAAACACCATCAAAATGATCTGCAGGCAGGTCGAGGTTAATCAAATTTTGCAACCAGACATCACAACCGCTATACGTCCGCGCCATTTCAACAAAACGAACACCGCCTTCCAGACCCACAGCAATGTGTCCTTGTTCTCTGAAAACTTTCAGATCACGCCCCGGCCCACAACCAACATCCAGTATGGTAAAAGGCAACGCCCCTTCAATGTACTGCAACAATGCCGCGATATTCTGACTGACATCATGGCCAATTGTGCCTTCAAAAAAATCATCAGCCTGTTGATTATAGTACTCAAGTGTAAGGGCAGCGGCCTCTTCCAGTTCTTGCGGTTTCAGTTTCATTTCTACCTGGTATTTATGGTTTTTTCAAAAACACCCCTCATCGCATAAGAAAGTGGGCACAGAAACATAAGATAACATTTGTTCGCGTTTCCGGAAGCATTGAAGATTAACCGCGGAGACGCAGAGGCGCTGAGGTGACGGGCCATTCAATATATAATTTGTGACGCTTTGCTTCATGGCGACATTTCACTCGCCCAAAACATTTCCTTTCTCCGTGCCTCAGCGCCTCTGCGGTTAATTAAGTCTTACTGAAATTGTAATTTTGCGTCAGACTGGATTAATATTTCACCCCCATTACCAGCCAAGCACCTCCAGCAGATTGTTCGTCAGTTTTTCCGGACGGAATGGTTTAAAAATATAGCCATCCGCACCGCTGATCAAGCCTTCCATCACATCCTCATCGCTCACCCGTGAAGTCACCATGACCACGCGCAGATTCGCCGTTCTTGCCTTGGCGCGCAGGGTACGCAGCGTTTCAAATCCATCTATACCGGGCAACACGATATCGAGAATGACAACATCCGGCAGCGCACCTGTTTCTAACTTTTCGAGTGCCAGTTCGCCTGAACTCACATGGCTCAACTTATACCCTTCTCTTCTGAGCAAAGCTATTTCCAGCTGAGCCAATTGCGGGTCATCCTCGACAATCAGGATACTCGCGTTTATGGGCTTGGACTGCCCCGCACTTCCTGAAGAGCAATACCCCACATTTGCCAAGTCTTTCGTCATGCGCTGCGCCTTGGCCCACTCCTGCAAACCCTCTACAGGGTCGAGCATCACCACACCGGCGTTGCTCGCGGGGGCATGAATCGTTTGCAGTTCACTAGCCAATGCCTTGGCATAACCTGCATGCAAAAGCCAGTCAAACGCCTGCTTCACTTGTTCGCTGCTTAACTCAGGGCATCGCATATGCACCTCTATTGCACTGGACTTACCATCCACCTGGGCAAGCACACTTGCTGCAACAGAAGGTATTTCAGACGTACCCGTGTTAATGGCGCGCAGCCCTTTGCCGGTTTTACTGTATATATATTCATCCATGATTCTTAGCCATTCATATTGTCGAGAAAGACAATCCGGGAATAATTTGTTTTATTTAAGGTCCTCCTACATTATAAGCGCTGAAATTCATCATTCGTCGTTTTTCATGCTTCCAAATGAGAATTTGATACAATACGCAATTCCGTTTGAGGCTATTACCTATGATTGCACCTTTTCCCTTAAGAGATATTCCACAGAAAAATATTTTTCGCAAAGGAGATGTTTTCGTACTGTTCGGTGAACTCTTTGGGCGAGGTTACGCTAACGGACTGGTAAACGAAGCCCGCAAAGCCGGTATGACGATAATCGGCGTTACCGTCGGCCGCCGCGATGAAAACAACGCTTTACGGCCGCTCACGGACGAAGAATTGGCTACGGCCGAAGAAAATCTCGGCAGCAAAATCATCAACATACCGCTAATGGCCGGATTTGATCTGGATGCGCCAACTGGCGAACTCACACCAACCGATATGCTTGCTGGCATGACCCTGAAAAGCTGGCAAGATGACAAGCTCGATTTCAAACACATCGAAAAATGCCGCGAAGTGGGTGTAAAACGCGTAAAAGATTCTATTGCACAAGTCATGAGCCAAATTGATGGCATGATTGCAGATGGCAGCAACGTCTTCTTTGCTCATACCATGGCTGGTGGCATCCCAAAGGTGAAGGTTTTCCTTGCTATTGCCAACCGAATCTACAAAGGTCGCGGCGAGCGCTTCCTGTCTTCGCGCGCGCTGCTGGAAAGTGATCTTGGCAAGCTGATCCTGATGAATTTTGACGAAGTGACGGCCAACACGTTTCAATACCTTATTGAAGGTAGTGCCGCTATCCGCGAACGGATGGAAAAAACCGGCGGCCAGGTACGTTACACTGCCTATGGCTATCATGGCACAGAAATTCTTATCGACGGAAAGTACCAGTGGCAAACCTATACCAACTATACCCAGGGCAAAGCCAAAATGCGCCTGGAGCATATTGCAGAAGACGCATGGAGCAAAGGTATCAAGGCCACAGTATTCAACTGCCCTGAAATACGCACCAACTCCTCTGATATTTTCGTTGGGGTTGAACTTTCCCTCTTTCCACTACTTAGGTCGCTGAAGAAAGAAGGCGGCGGTGCTTGGGTAGACGCGCAGTGGCAAGCTTGCCATGCGTTATTGCAAGAAGGGTCTTCGCTTGAAGATCTGTTACAGAAAATTGATGATTACAATAAAAACGGTGTCATCACCGAATTCCGTAATTTTGAAGCCTGGCCAATGGATAACTCCGCACCCCTAGCAGATATCATGATTGGTACGTCAGACGAAATCACCCAAATGCATATCGACCGTAAAGCACTGATAACCGATCTGTTGAGTGCTCTGGTACTGGAAGGAACCGGGCCGCTGATGTTCCACGCAGCATCTGACCCATCTGCACCGGTTGTGTGGCTGAATCATGACATTATTGCCAAACAGCTTAATTTGATACATGGTTGAAGCTCACAGGTAAATACTTCCCCCTCACCTTTCTGGTGAGGGTATACGTTTCAAAAGTAGAATCGATTTTTACTTCAACTCAAGAATTATCAAATGCAAAGTCCAACCTCGAAAGTGTGAATCTCATACAACGCAATACCCTTTGGACTTTTAAACCCACATCCCCACTTCAGCTTTGAACTCTGATAGAAAATTTTTGCGTTCTAACAAGTCATTAAGCAAGATCAATAGCAAGCTTCTTGAGTTATGTTATTATCATTTTATCATTGATTCATTTTAGCAATCTTTTGATGCCATAGCTGAAAGGGTCGAAAAAGGTCAGCTAGTCCGCCTGGATGATTTGTTGTATACGGAGCGTGGCGAGGTTAAAGAGTGAGCAAACTAGGATAAAAGCTTCCTGCCATCCGTGTTCATTCAAACTGCATTATTTCAATCATGCAGTTTGAAGGTATCCCGAGTGTGGTACCAAATAAATAAACACTCGCGCGAATTCAGCGCTGATATAGATTAAAAGCATCTTGGTGAGAGGAACGATGAGCGACAAGGGATTCAGTAAACGGCTTGCGCAGGAATTACCGCGCTGGCAACAAGAAGGATGGGTGGCCGCCGAAGGTGCGCAGGCTATCCTTAACGACATTGCTACCCGGCAGCCTAAACTGGTTTGGGCTTCTTCACTGGCACTGATTGGCGCGCTCTTGCTTGGTGTTGGTGTCATCACCTGGTTTGCCGCTCACTGGAACGAGATGAATAAGCTCACCAAGCTTGTGCTTATCCTGGTTTCCCTCACCGCCAGTCATATCGCACATGGCTTCTGCCTTACCCGTGGCGCTCTGCCCAAACTGGCACAAGGTATGGCGCTCCTTTCGGTCTTATTCTTTGGCGCAGCGATCATGCTGATTGGTCAGATTTACCATATCGATGCACACTTCCCCGACGGAATCGCGATGTGGGCGGCTGGTGGCTTGCTGACCGCATGGCTGCTAGAATCCCAACCCGCATTGGTGGCCTCAATCGCGCTGGCTGCACTGTGGACATGGAACGAGCAATTTGATTACCGGATGATGAACTGGCCGCTACTGGGCTATTTATTGCTTGCTGCCGTGCCGCTCTTACGCCACGAATG
This sequence comes from Sulfurirhabdus autotrophica, assembly GCF_004346685.1. Classification (NCBI taxonomy): domain Bacteria; kingdom Pseudomonadati; phylum Pseudomonadota; class Betaproteobacteria; order Nitrosomonadales; family Sulfuricellaceae; genus Sulfurirhabdus; species Sulfurirhabdus autotrophica. The sequence continues at coordinate 94,637 of NZ_SMCO01000007.1, read as the reverse complement.
GCATATTGCGGCCCGTGGATGGGGCGCGCTCTTTATCCTCTGGATGGTCGGCTGGCATGCCCAGCCATGGTTTGGCGGTTCATGGGAGTCATACGATCACATGCGCCTGTTTGCACTGCAGGTGCTGGGCATTACGGGCTGCTGGGCGCTCGCGCAAGCCAGCGAACATCCGTTCGCCCGTGCAGTGCGCGCTGACTTTTTACTTGCTGCGCTGGCAGGGGCCTTCGTTTTCACCTTTCCCGACTTTGCGGGGCACCAGGCCAACCCTGCGCGTGACCTTGCACCGTGGTTAATTGCCCTTGCCGGCACCGCAGCGATTTATACGGCTGGCCTTCTTCGCCTTACCCGAAACAGCGAATTATCCACTGAGCGGCTGCGTATTGTCATTGCACTGGGGATAGGATTTGCTTTACTGCTGGCGATCGAGGTCATGGTACCTCGCAGTGGTGGATTGCTTGCGCTGTTCTGGAATGCCCTCTTTCTCGGGATGCTTTACTGGATCGGTGATCTCGGTATCCGCCACGGCGACCGCGCAATGGTGAACAGGGCATTTACCGCCTTTTCAATATTGGTGCTGGCCCGCTACTTTGATACTTTCTGGACACTCCTAGATCGCTCACTCTTCTTCATGGCTGGCGGCGTGTTGCTCCTGGCCGGTGGCGGCTGGCTGGAGCGCAGTCGTCGCTCGCTCATGCACGACATGGCAGACCGGGGGCAATCATGAATCTGTGGCTAAAAATCGCTCTTCTGGCTGGCATTCAGATTTCCGCGCTAGCGGCAATGATCGCCGATAAGCAGTGGACACTGAATACCGGAGTGCCAGTAATACTTCAAACCGAACCGGTCGACCCGCGTTCCATGTTCATGGGAGATTTCGCGCGCCTTGCCTATCCGATCAGCCGACTTCATCTCGACGGCGAATCGGCTCTTGGGGGTGATAAAGACTTCAAACGTTATGACACGGTATGGGTTGCGCTCAAACCCGACCCCAATGGCGCGAAAGCCATCTCGGTCTACCACCAGCGCAGTGATATCCCGTCCGGTCTTCTGCCACTTAAAGGCGAAGTCCAGTATTCCAGCGAATTCGAGTGGGACCGCACAACAAACAAATCAGTTAAGCAACGCACGTTGAATGTCCGCTACGGTATCGAACAGTATTATGTGCAGGAAGGGACAGGCAGACAGATTGAGCGGCCGCAGGGGGGCGAGAAGGTCTCAATGCTTGTCGCAATCGACAATCGTGGAAAGGCTGGCATTCTGGCAGTAATGCTAAACGGACATGAACGGTATCGGGAGACGCTCTTCTGACAATGCCCATGATCATTCTAAACCTTCATGCACAACGTTGAATTTCACAGATCTACTCAACCAAATCTTTTATACGTGACACGCTGACAGCAGGCATCCAATTCAAATGACGGACTGTTCAAATATTTTGAAAAGCTCAGTGTATAAACCGAGCCTTTCAAGTCTTTCCAAACAGTTACTGCGAGAGGATTGAGTCAATATGATCTGCCGTTTATACAATACTGAAACAGCTTTAACCCAAGCCTGTCATCGCAGTCCTGTTTCAAAGGTACAACCATTTACGGAATAGCATGAACCTTCAACTCTTCTTCAGTTGCTTCGATAAAGCCATGGTCTGAGTATGCGGTCTGTCCAGCCTTGGTTCCCAGGAATTTCAGATACGCCACTGCGTTTTTTTCATGGGCTGTGCCGGGGATGTTACCGGCAATATAGTTGACCTCATTCTTCATGCTATCCTTCTCAGGCAGGTTTACTACCCCTACTTTCTGGCCTTCTTTGAGGGCATTCTTATATTCCGTTGCCCACACGATGCCCACATCCACTTTTCCGGCCTTGATGCCATCAGAGATTTCCCGATGATGAACAGATGTAAAGTAAACGTTGGGTGCGCCATAGCATGACTGACAATTTTTTCCGGCTGATAATTTGTCCCAGAGAGCATTATGTTCCAGAACTTTTTTGGCATAGAATTTCATGATGCCTTCCATGATCGGATTTGGCAGCATCACTTTAAGCTCAGGTCGACCAAGATCGGCAATGCCCTTGATTTTTTTTGGATTACCATCCGCGACCATTAGCACCAGCTGGTTGTGCATGTAGGTCACATAGTCTTTGCCTTTACCTGCTTCCTTAAGTTTCTTTACCGAGCCCATGTCCACCATCCCGAATACATCAGGGGTCATCGCATAGTCTTTGTTCATGTAGGACCACCCCCCATTCAGAATGGCGTTCATTACCTTGCCAGGAGGCATGGTAATGACCCCTACCACTTCCTTGTTGTTTTTCTGAAAGGCATGGATTACATCTTCCATGGCAAAGAATTGATTCCCTGCAAGCCAGATGGTTAAGCCCGGTTTACCAGCCTGCATCAATTCAAGAGCTTGCACCCCTTTAACTTCTTTTCCATCAGGATAGAACACCCGTATGTCATCATCCTTGTTAGCAGGGATCGGTTCGAATTTTTGAACTGCTGGCATTTTCTGAGGGGACTTTCCCTCATCTGCTGCGGAAGCTGATTCAACAATAAATCCCATACAAAATATCGCAAGCAGTGATGCAAAAAGTAGTCTGTTCAGTTTCATGATTTATCCTCTTTAGTTAATAAACGTTACGCGTTTTTCTGAAAAATTACGCTTCAGATTAAACCGTAAAATGGTAACCACTAGATGTTTAGATCAGTTTTTTCTGAAGGAAATTCAAGCGTAGCAGGTTTTAAAAATCATGCTTAACAGACGGAAAGTTCATCCAGATAACTGCTTGATGTGAATAATAAAAACGGACTAATCCAGTGTTTTCCTATACCGCTTTAAACCAATACCCACCACAAATAAAATAAACAAACCAATGGGCCATAAATGCGGCAGCGTATCCATCACGCCATTTCCTTTCAGCAAGATGCCACGCACCATCCTCAAGAAATGTGTCAGGGGTAATATTTCTCCAATGGTTTGTGCCCAAGGCGGCATTCCGCGAAAGGGGAACATGAAGCCTGACAGCAACAACGAGGGGAGAAAGAAGAAAAAAGTCATTTGCATGGCCTGCATCTGATTTTTGGCGATGGTAGAAAACATGATGCCCACCGAAAGGTTTGCCGCAATAAAGGCGAGGATTACCAGGTACAACATGGGAATACTACCCAGCATCGGCACATTGAATATCAAGCGTGCAGCGAGCATGATCAGCGTCACCTGTATATAGCCAACCAGTATGTACGGCATGATTTTGCCTGCCATGACTTCAAACGGTTTTACCGGTGTGGCGAGCAGATTTTCCATGGTACCGCGTTCCCGTTCACGGGTCATGGCAAGCCCGGTCATCATGATCATGGTCATGGTTAGTATCACCCCCATCAGGCCCGGCACAATATTGTACTGGGTGATACCTTCTGGGTTATAGCGCCGGTGAATATTTACATCAAAAGCAGCAGGCTTGGGTTGTTGTGTTTGCAAAACCCCTTGCAAATCACGATTGATTGCCGTCTGCGCCAGATTATTAATAGCACTAATTGCATTACCTGTTGCCGAAGGGTCGGTCGCGTCGGCTTCAACCAGAATGCTTGGACGTTCACCCCTCTGCAGTTTTCGAGAGAAATTTTCAGGAATATTGATGACAAATTGCACATCACCTACCGCGAGCATTCGGTCTGCTTCTGCTTCACTGGTGGCCTGTTTTTCTACGACAAAATATTGGCTATTTTCCAATGCGCGGATAAATGAACGGGAAAATGGGCTATGGTCTGCCGACAATACCGCAGTGGGTAAATGCTTGGGGTCTGAATTAATGGCGAATCCAAACAGGATCAACTGCATCATGGGAATACCGACCATCATGGCGAAAGTGAGCCGATCCCGTCGCATCTGGATGAATTCTTTCACCACAATCGCTGAAAATCTTGACCAGGAAAAACGATCGCCTCTCATGAAAAAACATCCTGCGACTGATCCATCATTTGAATAAAGACATCTTCCAGTCCAGGTTTGGCACGGACCCAATGATAGCGTTCATCTTCCTGAAATACGGAAATACTCCGATGCAATAGTTCGGCATCAATGCCACTTACGTGGAGTGTATTGCCAAATGGCACAATTTGTTTGATACCTGGCAATCCGCGCAATTGTTCCGCCAGATGGATCAATTCATCCCCTTCAACTGACCAGGTAATAATCCCTGATTTCGCCACCACTTCTGTCGCTGTGCCATGTGTCAGTAAACTACCGTTAGCCAAGTACGCAAGACGGTGGCAACGCTCTGCCTCATCCATGTAATGCGTACTCACCAGAACGGTAATCCCATCAGCTGCCAGTTTGTGAATCTCATCCCAGAAATCACGCCGCGCTTTTGGGTCCACCCCTGCGGTGGGCTCATCCAGTAACAATAGACGCGGTTCATGCAACATGCAGGCGGCCAATGCCAAGCGTTGCTTCCACCCACCAGAAAGGGTTCCGGCCAGTTGCTTTTGACGTTGGGTGAGGCCGAGGCGTTCGAGACTGTTCTCGACCACTTCACGGCGGTTTTTCATACCGTAAACACGTGCAGTAAAATCCAGATTTTCCTGGATGGTCAGGTCTTCGTACAAGCTGAATCGCTGTGTCATGTAACCGACCTGACGTTTGATTTCAGCGGTTTCCAAAATCACATCAAACCCCAGGCAGGTACCGCTGCCGCTATCTGGCGTCAGCAAGCCGCACAACATGCGTATAGAGGTGGTTTTGCCACTGCCATTCGGGCCGAGAAAACCGTAAATCTCTCCCTTATTTACCTGCAGACTGAGCTGATTCACAGCCAGCTTGCCATCAAAACTTTTACTCAGGCCGTGTACATCAATGACGAATTCACCATTGGACATAAAATTTACAATACCACATCGACAGGTTGACCCGGATGCAGCTTAACTGCGTCTGCGGGAGATGTTCTGGCTTCAATCAGGAATACCAGCTTGCTGCGGTTTTCTTTGCTATAAATGACTGGAGGTGTATATTCGGCTTGCGGTGAAATATAGGAAATTACGGCAGCGATTGCAGGGCCGCAACTATCACAGCTGATTTTCACTTTTTGACTCAGATGCAAACTTCCCAACGTATTCTCAGTGACGAAGAAACGCACTTTGATATTCTCTGGGGGCAGTAGCGAGACAACTGGGCTGCCCGCAGGCACCCATTCTCCTTTTACATATAAGGTATCTTGCACCAAGCCTGTGGCCGGGGAAGTGATGGATTTTTGGGCTAGCTTCCACTCCGCCTGCTTAAGTGTCGCTTGGGCAGCAGCCACATCGGATTCGGCCGCACGGATTTCATCACTTCGCGCACTCAACTGCGCTGTGGCTAATTGTGCATTCAACTCAGCTATACGCGCTCGATTACTGATCAATGCAGTACGCCCTGCCTCCAGTTTTTGCTGAGAAATAAATCCGGTTGCCGCCAGCTTTTCATCGCGACGAAAATCCTGTTCCGACTGTTTCAGTGAAGCCTGAACCTGATCTCGCTGGGCACGTATCGCAGCCAATTCTGAAGGCCGTTTACCCTTACGCAAATTCTCCAACTGGAACTCGGTTCTATGCAGGCGTTCTTCTGCTTCCATGCGCGCTGCTTTTTCATTTTCCTGCTCAAGCACAAAAATCGGCGCTGATTTTTGCACCTGATTTCCCCGCTGCACATTGAGCGCAATCAATGACCCCGCATAGGGTGCGGCCACTCTCAGAAACTCACCTTCGGCATACCCTTGATAAACATTACTCGGCTGTGCACTGCATCCGACCAATGCCAATGAAAGTGCACTCGCAATCATGCCTGCTTTGTACATAATAATTTTTCTCACCATTCCAATTGTATCGGACTTGATTTATAGGTTATATAGTATCGATTCAAAACAAATTATCTTGCTTTCCATTTTGCAATGCCGTTTTCAACTAATGAATATACTGAAGGCACTACCATCAATGTCAGCAAAGTTGAACTGATCATACCGCCGATAACCGCCACGGCAAGCGGACCATTGGTTTCAGCTCCCGCACCCAGACCTGTCGCTGCTGGCAATAATGCCAGAATCACGGTCAATGATGTCATCAAAACGGGGCGCATTCGGATTGGACAGGCATCTTTCAAAGCCGCATCAATCCCCATTCCACCCTCCCGCCTTTGATTGGTCAGGTCCACAAGCAAAATGGAATTTTTGGCCACTAACCCGATCAACAGTACAAGCCCGATCATGGAATAGATATTCAATGTCATGGATTGTATCGCGAACACATTTCCCATCAGCCATAAACCCATCACGCCACCAATAATTGCCAGAGGTTGGGCAACCATGATGATCATAGGCTGAACAAATGAATTAAACTGGCTGGCCAAAACCATATATAACAATATCAGTGCCAGTACAAAAGCAAATGCCATGTAATTGATGGTTTTACTGAACTCTTCTGCTTGACCTACAAATTTTACCGTATAGCCAGCAGGCATGATTTCTGCAGCAACCTGTTTGATACGCGTCACTGCATCACCTAGAGGCACCGTTGGCGTTGCATAGAAGTTTGCGCCATATTGCAGATCAAGCTTGCCGATGACTGCTGCACCAATAGTTTCCTTAAAGCTGGCAACCGTATCCAGACGCACCAATTGCCCATCACGACTGCGCAAATAAATCCGACTTAGATCCGATGGCTGGGTAAACGTCCCCTCCCCTGCTTTCAAACGGATATCATATCGCTCTCCGTCACCGGGCTGGTCGTTATACTTGGCCACATTGATACCACCCGATATCATATTCACTGCATCCGCAATATCCTTGGCCGAGAGTCCTAAACTGGCGGATCGGGTGCGATCTATATTCATCACCAATTGCGGCAGATCCAGTTGCAAATCCAGATCAAGCCGACCCAACCCTGGATCAGACTGCAATTTCTGCAATAACTGCTGGCTCATTTTTGAGACCTGTTCAAGGTTAGGCCCCCTCACTACAAACTGTAACGGCTCACCTCGCTGTCCGCCCACAATCGCCACGGGTGCTGCAAACGCCCGTACGCCAGGAATCCCGGCCAGCTCTTTGCGTAACACTGACAACAATTCATATTGCTTGATATTTCTTTCTTCCGGCGGCACCATTCGCACAAAGGCTATACCCTGATTTACCTGCCCTGCCTGGCCCAATCCAATCGCGGTGAAATAAGTTGCGATCTCTTTGTGACCGGCCAAAACCTTCTGTACGTTTTTCAGTCGATCATCCGTATAGTTTATGCCTGAGCCAAGAGGGGTTTTAAAAAATACCAGAAAACGTCCCTCGTCTTCATCCGGAACAAAGGTCTTGCCAACATTCGCGAAAAAATAGCCACTGGAAAGTACTACCAGTATGGTTGCCACCACCACCTTCCAGCGATGGTTCAGTGCGAAGTTCAGCAAGTGCCGATAAAAATGATCCAGCTTGTTGAACATGTTCTCCAGCCAACGGTAAATTGGCCCATGCTCCTTACTCACTGTCAGGTACCGCGAACAAAGCATCGGAGTTAGCGTCAGCGAAACAAACATGGATACCAGCACACCAAACGTTACAACTACGGCGAAGGATTTAAAAAACTTGCCGATAATGCCACCCATAAACAGCACTGGTGCAAAAATCGCCACCAGGGACAACGTGGCTGCCAGCACTGCAAAAACCACTTCCCTGCTACCATTTATCGCTGAAGTTTCTGGATCCGGGTCAATTTTTTCTCTATGGCGATAGATATTTTCCAACACCACAATAGCGTCATCCACTACCACGCCAATCAGTAATAACAGCGCCAGTAACGTGAGCGTATTAAATGTAAACCCTGCAAAATACATCACTGCAATTGCGCCTAATAAAGACACAGGAATCGCAGCCGAGACAATCAGTGTAGAACGCCAGCTTTTTAGAAATATCAATACCACTAGCGCAGCCAGCAGTGTACCTTCAATCAAATGCTGTTTTAACGCATCCACCATTTGCTGAATAAACAATGCATCATTGGAAGCCACCTTTATTGTCATGCCGGGGGGCAACTGCGGAATAATCTCTTCATCCAGTCGTTTTTTTACCTCGCCCACAATTGCCACAGTGTTGGTATTGGCGATCTTCACAATACCCAAACCAATTGCCGGCTTACCATTAAACCGCGCAAGCTGGCGATAGTCGGCCAAGCCGTCCTCTATGGATGCCACGTCTTTCAATCTGACCGGTGCGCCATCACGATATACCACAATGAGATTTTGCAATGCATCCGTTTGATGAAATTCCAGATCGAGCTTCAGCAATGCTTCTGTTTTTTCACCTACCAAAAATCCCCCTGGCAATTGCAAATGTTCATTATGAAAAGCATCGGTTAAATCTTTTGCCGTGACGCCAAATGCAGCCATGCGTGCCGGATCGAGATTCACGCGTATGGTGCGATCACGCTTTCCACCTAAACGCACTTCTCCCACACCACTGATTGTTTCCAGTTTTTTCTTGATAATGTTTTGTGCGTACAGGTTAAGCTGCTGCTGTGTTCGATCTCCTTGCAGCGCCAGCCACATGATTGGCTGCGCATTTGTTTCCACTTTAGCAACCACAGGCGGGTCAGCATCTTTTGGTAACAGTCTCAATACCTGATTGATCTTGGCCTGCACTTCGTTAAAAGCAACGTCAATATTTTTATCCAGATCAAAGGTAATGGCCACGGTCGACACCCCTGGCGAAGAACTCGACTGGATGTGTTCGATACCTGGCACGCTGTTAAGCTGCTTTTCAATAATATTGGTAATACTGGCATCCACAATTTCCGGGTTTGCACCAAGCTGTGTTGTGGTGATGGAAATAATCGGAAATTCAATGGATGGAAACCGATCAATACCAAGGCGCTGATAACTGATAATACCGAATAACACCAGTACGCCGGACAGCATATACGCCAACACATGGCGCTTGATGGAAAGCTCTGGCAGTGTCATTTCCTGGCCTCAGCATTACTATTATCTGATTGCGAATTCTGTATTTTCACTACCGCTTTATCCGTTAAAAACCCTGCCCCATCCACTGCGACCATCTCGCCTTCTTTCAGTCCGGAAGTAATTTCAACCACACCGCCAATGCGTTCACCTACACTGACCAATCGCTGCATTGCCTTGTCGTTCTCTATCACATACACCACTTTCCCTGCGGGACGTAATACCAGGCTTGCCTCAGGCACAACTACTGCGCCAGGGTGCTCAGCTACAACTAAGGCGGCAGTGACACTCGCACCGGGTTTCCAGTCTCCCGGATTAGCCACTTCCACAATGGCCTCAAATGCCCTATTAGCTGCACCGACCATGGTCCGCACTTCCTGCACTTTCCCAACTACTGATTTATTCGGTGCGGTAGGGGTCGTTAACCTGACAGTTAATCCTGGTTTAATCTGATCTGCCACCCCCTCAGGAAAAGGCAACCGCACCATCAGATTTTGCGATGTCGCCAATAAAAATAGTGGCTTACCCGGAGTGACATAATCGCCCTTGGAAATAAAACGTTGTTCCACCCTGCTGGCAACTGGTGCTACTACTTTTATCTTGCTTAAATTATGACTGGCGATATCCTGTGCAGCGCGCGATGCTTTTAATTGCGCCTCCAATGCATTGAGCAGTGCAACACTGTCATCCAGTTTTGTCGGCGATATAAAATTTTGTGCGGCCAGCTGACGATTACGCTCAGTCGACTTTCGTTGACTTTCAAGTAACGCATCTATTCGCGCAGCTTCCGCCTGTGCTACCTTCAATGCATTACTTAAATCTTTTTTATCCAGTATTGCCAACACCTGTCCTGGTTTCACCAAATCACCCGTATCTGCTAAAACCTGTTCAACCTTTGCAGAAACTTCTGCAGATAGGGTCGGGGCAGAGTCTGTATCTATCACACCTACGCTCTCCTGCAACACTTCAACTGTTTGGACTTGCGACTTGGCAACGGTCACAATCGTGGCAGGCGGCCCTTTTTTCTGCTCTTCGACTTTTTTTCCGCAACCAAATAACAGGCTGGCACTTAACACGATCATGATCAGAGGTTGTTTTTTCATGTTCTTAAACCTTATCCTTCAATTTTTTTACTGCCGTCCACAGGCAAAATGCCATTTAGTAAAATATCCACCAGCATATGACTGTATTGCTCTGGCTTATCTACAAAATTCACATCCGTAAAATGTCTGAGCACTTCACGCGCTTCAAAAAAGAACACATTTGCGCCAATCAACATCACCGCTATCATGGCGGGATCCAACTCTGTTTTTAAAGCTCCGCTTTCCTGACTATTCCGCAATAACCCCACTAATCGAGCAAAATTATTTCCGAATATTTTCCCTGCCAATTCACGACTATGTTCAGGCGCATTTTCCAACACATCCCTTAATACTAGACGAGATAATTGTTCATTCTCCAGAATGCTGCCTAAATGTGCTTTCGCATAGTTTTCAAGATTAGCGACTACATCAGCGCCTTCATGCCCCAGTTTATTAAGCGTTGCGCCAAACTTCTGGTTCGCTGACTGCATGACTGCAAGGTGCAACTCTCGCTTGGAAGTAAAGTGGTGAAATACATTGGCCTTACTTACGCCTGCCATCGCTGCAATAGCGTTCACCGATACGGCATCAAACCCATGCTTTGCAAACAGGAATTGTGCCGCATCAAGAATTCTTTGCACACTATCCTTCTCGCTTTGCGATTCACTGGATGGCGATACCATTTTATTTGAAAGAGCATTTTTCAATAATAGTTAACTCGTTATATGCAACAGACCTTCATAAAATTTGTTGTATTGACCGATCGGTCAGTCAATTTTATGCAAGCACAGACTGCTTTGCAACTTTTTGTTTTGCATTAAAAAACACTCGTCCATTAATGGATTGCGGCAGATTATTTTGATTATCTTAGAAAAACTAAGGCGGAATTCTTGAAGGCGGTTTTTACGAACTTAATGAGAGTACATTTAAGCAATTTGCTTCATTTCACTCTGAAGAATTTACTTATCAGAAAATAATGACTATCAAGCAAATCAATTTGGCAGTCATTAACTTTAGGGGCTGAATAAGCGTCCTAAATAATTGCAGGAGACTTAGAAACAATCAGGGGGAGTATAAAAATACTCTCCCTGATCAATTACTGAAACAACTTAATAGAATTAAGCTGTGGTAGCAGGCTTCACTGCTGGTGCTTTTTTGGCCGCTGGTTTTTTTGCTGCAGGTTTTTTTGCCGTTACTTTTTTAGCTGCTGGCTTAGCTGCAGGTTTTGCTGCTGCTTTTGCCGCTGGCTTGGCTGCTGCTTTAGCTGCAGGTTTTTTTGCCGCTACTTTTTTTGCTGCAGGTTTTGCTGCTGCTTTTGCCGCTGGCTTGGCTGCTGCTTTAGCTGCAGGTTTTTTTGCCGCTACTTTTTTAGCTACAGGTTTTGCTGCTGCTTTTGCCGCTGGCTTGGCTGCTGCTTTAGCTGCAGGTTTTTTTGCCGCTACTTTTTTAGCTACAGGTTTTGCTGCTGCTTTTGCCGCTGGCTTGGCTGCTGCTTTAGCTGCAGGTTTTTTTGCCGCTACTTTTTTAGCTACAGGTTTTGCTGCGGCTTTTGCCACTGGCTTGGCTGCTGCTTTAGCTGCAGGTTTTTTTACTGCTGCTACTTTTGCTGTGGTTGTTTTAGCTGCCGGTTTCTTAGCGGTAGCTGCAGTCTTGCTTTTTTCTGGTGTTGCCATGATCTACTCCTATAAAAAAGTTAAGCCGGTTTATGTTGTTGCCTCTAACATCACAGAGAGATTTTCATCTGCACTTCAAGCGACAACGTGAATCCATTTCCCGGTATTGCACATCATCTTAAGTACCAGTTAATCACAAAGACGGGCTCCCACCTTCGCTTGGTGAGGCAATTCTATTCCAGATTATTAATAAAACACAACAAGTTAATGCACTTTTATTGCATTTAATTTCAAGAAAATTTTCATTAAGTATCGATTCGATACTTAATGAAAAAAGAATGGCTTTTTAAAAGGGGTATAGAGATGGTAACTAAATAGATATTTATTACCAATGCGTTGCGAGCATGCAACAATTTTGATAAAAAAAAGAAAAAATTATATTTTTCAGATTTTTGGCAGCGTTTTTTCTAGCAAAAAAAGCTGTTCCACTGTTTCTCGTTCCCTGATCAAATGTATTTTTTCACCTTCAACCATCACTTCTGCTGCGCGTGGTCGCGTATTATAATTTGAGCTCATACTCATGCCATATGCACCCGCCGACATGATCGCCAGCAGATCGCCTTCGGCAATATCCAGCATGCGATCATGTCCGAGAAAATCACCGCTTTCACAAACCGGACCGACTATTTCATAATTTTTCGGGATGCCATTTCTTTTGTGAACCGGCACAATATTATGATACGCATCATAAAGTGCAGGACGCATCAGATCATTCATGGCTGCATCTACAATGGCAAAATTTTTGTCTACTCCTGGCTTTAAATACTCTACTTTTGTCAATAGCAACCCTGCGTTCCCAACCAGTGCACGCCCGGGTTCAACCAGAATTTTCTGAGACCGCCCCGCCAATTTTTTAAACAAAGCATTTGCATAGTCGGCCACTTTCGGTGGTGTTTCATCTGAGTAGCAAATACCAATTCCACCACCCAGATCAAGATGAGCGACATGAATCCCTTCGGCTTCCAATTTATCCAGTAGCACCAACACTTTTTCAAGCGCATCTACAAATGGAGATATTTCTGTAAGCTGCGAACCAATGTGGCAATCTACGCCATGTATGCTCAAATTAGGCAATCCATTTGCCATGCGATAAAGACGTAAAGCTTCTTCATAGGCCACACCAAATTTATTATCTTTTAAACCGGTTGCTATATAAGGATGGGTTCTAGCATCCACGTCTGGATTCACACGCAATGAAATTGGTGCCACTTTTCCTGCTTCGCCAGCAATTTTATTCAGTTGCTGCAACTCACTTTCCGACTCCACATTGAAACAGAGAATGCCCCATGACAAAGCAAGACGGATTTCTTCTGCTGTTTTCCCAACACCGGAGAACACCACTTTGGATACATCACCCCCTGCGGCCAGCACTCGTTTCAACTCACCGCCTGAAACAATATCGAATCCACTACCCAACCGTGCAAACAAACTCAGAATACCTAGATTCGGGTTTGCTTTAACTGCGTAACATATCAGATGATCATGCCCCTTGAAGGCTTGTTCAAATTCCTGATACGCTGCCGTCAACGCTGCATGCGAGTACACATAACATGGTGTACTGAATTGCGCAGCAATATCGGTTAATGGCACAGATTCTGCATGCAATTCTGCATTCTTCATTTCAAAAATATTCACTTGGGTAACCTTAAGTCAAACGATTCATTGTTTAATTTGTTCTGGAGCAGGCAAAGCTTGCGGTACGACTTCCCCTGTAGGAACAGATTTGGATTGAGCAGGTTTGTTTTCCGGCAGGTAGAGGGGGCCTCTGATACCGCATCCGGAAAGCAAAGTTGACATCAGAACTAGAAAACTGGCAAGCCGCATAGTATTCTCTCTCTATTCTTGCGAAAAATCGTATCTTATCACAAAGCAAAGGCTGAAAAATGACCGAAAATGAATACAACCAACTGACTGAAAAAACTTTCAAGCAGATTGAGGAAGCACTGGATGCTGTTACCCATGTCGACATCGACTATGAATTAAGCGGCGGCGGCATTCTGGAACTGGAATTCGAAAACGGCAGCAAAATTATTGTTAACCGTCAGGGCGCCGTGCAGGAAATGTGGGTCGCAGCAAAATCAGGCGGGTTTCATTATAAATGGCAAGATGATGCCTGGCTCAATACCCGCAACAATACTGAACTGATGAGCGAACTTTCCAGACTTATTTCAGAACAAGCTGGCGTTCCAGTCAAATTGTCTTCGTAAATCGCTGCCCATCCATTTTTCTTGATTATGCTGTAGCGAACCGATACCATGAAATAAATTCATTTCGAAGCAGGTATCAGGCAGATGGATAAAAATACTTTATTATTATCGGACCTAATCGAACGAGTCGGGAACCGGATTCGCGCAGATGTGCGCAATCTGGAAAATGCGCATAATTTGCAACCCGTTCATCTTCAGGCTTTGAAATACATCAAGCGAGCCAACCGCTATAGCAACACCCCCCAAGGTCTGACTGAATATTTAGGACAAACCAAAGGCAGCATTTCCCAAAGCCTTATTCTGCTACACAGAAAAGGGCTGATAGATCGTTACATGGATGAAATGGATAAGCGTCAGGTACGTTTGACACTTAGTGAAGCAGGCGAAAAGTTATTAAAGGAAGTTGAACTGACTTCTAGCTGGCAATCAGCAACCAAATACATCAGCCCCACAAAATTGAGGACAGCTGTATTGGTGCTGAACGAAACCTTGAACAATCTTCAAATCATCGAAAGTATAAAATCATTTGGCGTGTGCAATACCTGTGTTTATTGCCGCCAGGAAAGCAAACGAATTTTCAGGTGCGGTCTGACCGGTGACAAATTAGGCATTACCGAGACTCGTAAAATTTGCCGACTTCACGTGTCCCCGACTTAATCGTATCCCTAAGTTGTTAACTTAAACTAACCAGGTCCGATTTCTAACCCAGCAATTTGCGCGCTCGACCAATCGCAGCCCTGACCTGATTGGGTGCAGTTCCACCAATATGGTTACGACTGTTCAGTGAACCTTCCAGCGTGAGTACACCAAAAACATCATCTTCGATTAAATCAGAGAACCCACGCAATTCTGCCAAAGGCAGATCACTCAGATCACACCCCTTGGTTTCAGCATGACGAACAGCCAATGCAACCACTTCATGAGCATCACGGAAAGGCAACCCTTTTTTGACCATGTAGTCGGCCAGGTCGGTTGCCGTGGCAAACCCTTGCGCTGCAGCAGCCCGCATTGCTTCAGGTTTTGCTGTTATACCTGTCATCATGTCTGCGAGAATTGTGAGGGTATTGGCTAATGTATCCACCGTATCAAACAATGGTTCTTTATCTTCCTGATTATCTTTGTTATATGCTAGTGGCTGGGACTTCATGAGCGTTAGCAATGCGACGAGATGCCCATTAATACGCCCCGTTTTACCGCGAATCAATTCCGGCACATCCGGATTTTTCTTTTGCGGCATAATGCTGGAGCCGGTACAAAAACGATCTGCAATACTAATGAAGCCGAAGCGCGGGCTCATCCAGAGGATGAGCTCTTCTGACAAACGGGAAAGATGTGTCATGATCAGTGCAGCGCAAGATGCAAATTCGATGGCGAAATCGCGATCCGAAACTGCATCCAGTGAATTTTCACAAACACCATCAAACCCCAGTTCTTTTGCGACCATTTCCCGATCAATGGGATAGCTGGTTCCTGCCAGTGCAGCCGCGCCCAGTGGCAAACGATTCACACGCTTACGACAATCCTGCAACCGATCCGCATCCCGCTTGAGCATCTCAAAATAAGCCATCAGATGATGTCCAAAAGTTACAGGCTGCGCTACTTGCAGATGAGTAAAGCCTGGCATGATGGTGTCGGCATTTTTTTCAGCGAGATCCAGAAAAGCCAATTGGGCATGGCGAATCAATTCAAGCAGGCCATCAATAGAAGCCCGCAGGTATAACCGGATATCTGTAGCAACCTGGTCATTACGTGAACGACCCGTGTGCAATCGCTTCCCTGCATCACCAATTAAATCGGTCAGACGCTTCTCTATATTAAGGTGAACATCTTCCAGATCCAGAGACCATTTGAATCGACCATCGCTAATTTCTTGCTCGATCATTGCAAGGCCTCTTTGAATCGCAGCCCAGTCTTCTGCGCCCAGAATACCTGCTGCTTGCAACATATGGGCATGCGCCAGCGAGCCTTGTATATCGTAAGCAGCCAGGCGATGATCAAACCCCACCGAGGCAGTGTAACGCTTTACCAGCTCTGCCACGGGTTCAGAAAATCTGCCAGACCACGCCTTGCTTTCAACTGGAGCGTCATTCTTTTTATCTTGCATAGTGTTACTGCCTTGTTCAAAATGGAAAATTATGGCAATTATAAATCAAAACGACCTTCCAATCTCCCTGCCAAATTTTTGCAACATGGGGACGAGCCTGCGCATCCTGGTTTTTGTGGATGCGGCAAGTGTGCTGGCAGCTGCAGCTAAAGCGCCAACTGTTGCCCTTTTATGGCAAGAATTATTAGCCATATCTGCTTTGGTTCAGCCCATTTTATTACTGAGCCTGATTCTTTTATGTCTTTCAAACCGGGTGCTTGCAAAGATTACTTACCCGTCAGGGGTATTTGCCGTCATTGCGTTGGAGCTGTGCCTGACAACAGCCATCTATATGCTGGACCAACGCTACTTTGGTACTTTTGAAACCAGCGCACTACAGCGAAACTGGTTTTTTAGCGGATCAATGACCGCTTTTCTGCTCGCCTACTTTAATTTGCGTAGCCGTGCACTTTCTCCCGCGCTGGCCGAAGCCAGATTGCAAGCACTGCAGGCGCGCATTCGCCCCCACTTTCTGTTTAATAGTATCAATGCAGTGCTCAGCTTGATTCGCACTGACCCAAAGCGTGCTGAACGTGCATTGGAAGATATGGCTGATCTGTTTCGCGTAGTCATGGCGGACAATCGGCAACTGACCACATTGGAAAGAGAAATCGAGTTATGCAAGGAATACCTCAATCTGGAGCAATTACGCCTGGGCGAGCGGCTCCAGATAACCTGGCATACCGACAAAATGCCCAAAGGGGCGCTCATTCCACCACTTGCGCTACAGCCATTACTGGAAAATGCCGTATACCACGGCATCGAACCTTCCAGCCAGGCAGGTGAGATCACCATCAATATATATAGTACGCGTAATCAAGTAAATCTGGTGCTGCGAAATCCTTATCAACAAGATGGCAATCACCATTCTGGTAATAAAATGGCATTGCAGAACATTCGCGAACGACTTGCCCTGCATTTCGATGCAGAAGCCAGTCTGACAACAAAAATTAGCGGGAATTCATATCAAGTGCACATCATTATCCCTTATGTAACCACGCAAAAATGAACACGGTCCCATTAAAAATCATGCTCGTTGACGATGAAGCGCCCGCCAGAAAACGCTTGAGGGAGTTACTATCGGATTGCGCAGCAGAATTAAATCTGGAAATTGTAGAAGAATCCAAAAATGGTGCTGTGGCTTTGGCTGCCCTTGATAAAGTGAAACCGGATGTCATTCTTCTGGATATCCGCATGCCGGAAATGGACGGGATTGAATTTGCCCAGCACGTTCAGAAATTGCCAGAGCCGCCTGCCATTATTTTTACCACGGCATACGACAATTATGCTATTCAGGCGTTTGAAGTGAACGCCATTGATTACCTTTTAAAGCCAATCCGGGTTGAACGCCTGGCTGCCGCTCTAAAAAAAGCGCAGGCCCTGTCTGCCGCAAGCTTGCTTGCACTACAGCATCTCTCGCCACGGGCACCTGCCAATTTAAGCGTGGTTGAACGCGGAAAAATCCAGCTTATCCCGATCAATGAAATCCTCTACCTTAAAGCCGAGCTTAAATACGTCACAATTAAAACCTGCGAGCGAGAGTATCTGCTGGAAGAATCCCTGACCAAGCTGGAACAGGAATACGCCTCGCGCTTCGTGCGTATTCATCGTAATTGCCTGGTGGCAAAAGAATTTATCATCGGATTAGAGAAAACCGAAGGTGGAACTGAAAACGCAGAATCCCAATCCGGGTGGGTAGTCCTGTTAAAAGGTCTGGATGAAAAGCTGGCCATCAGCCGACGCCAGCTCCACCTCGTCAAGGAAATTAAAAACTGACCACAGCTTCAATCGCGGTAAAAAAATTCCCCGTTTAGTTAGCCCTGATTTTAGCCAGTCCTTGATCAATGGCATTATCCAGATAACCGCCGTAATAATCCGGGGTCAGTAAACCGACAATCGGATCTGCCAATTCATTTCCCTGCGCATCAAATACCTTTATCGTCGGAACCATGCGTACTTTATGCATACTGGCAAACTTGCTCTGCGTGGTTGATCTTCCCTTAAAATCCAGTAATTTTGATTCACTGCCCATATCGATTTGACGCATAATGACTTTGGTATCATAGTCAGCATTTCGCCCCATCGGCAGCAAAAATTCTTGCAATACCCGTTCACAATATACGCAATGCGGGCTCATGAATAACACCAGAATGGGAACTTGTTTTGCCTGTGCAGCTTTAGCTTCTGTTGTAAAATCCTGTACATAAGGAAGACCATCAGCCCAAGCTGCAGGCATCCAGCTTCCCATTATCCATGTTAAAATGACAGCTATTCGTGTTATGGTTTGTTTCATTCAATTTGCGCCTGTTCAAGTTGGCATTAATTTATAATTTTTTTTGGATGATTTTTTTGAGTAATAGTTCACATACTATCGCCAGTAAGCTCGGTACGCTTACCATTGCTTCGCGTGAAAGCGCTCTTGCCATGTGGCAAGCTGAGTACATACAACAACGCTTACGGCAATTATACCCCGAACTTGAGGTCCGAATCTTGGGCATGACCACTAAAGGTGATCAGATTTTAGACATGCCCCTCAGTAAAATTGGTGGCAAAGGGCTGTTCATCAAAGAATTGGAACAGGCTATGTCGGAAGGACGCGCTGACATCGCAGTCCACTCCATGAAAGATGTCACCATGACCATGCCGGAAGGATTTTGCCTTGCCGCCATTGGGGAACGAGAAGACCCGCGCGATGCTTTTGTTTCCAATCAATTTAAAAGCCTGGCTGATTTACCGCAGGGCAGTATTGTAGGGACCTCCAGCATGCGCCGTCAAAGCGTGCTACTTGCCCGTTTTCCTCATCTTAATATCAAGGCATTGCGTGGAAATGTCGGCACCCGTCTAAAAAAACTGGATGAAGGTCAATTCAGCGCGATTATTCTTGCTGCAGCCGGACTCAAGCGCCTGGGATTGGGCGACCGGATTGCCTCCTTGCTTAGCCCTGAACAAAGCTTGCCCGCCGTGGGCCAGGGTGCATTGGGAATCGAATGCAGATCAGATCGGGCCGATTTAATCGAACTGGTTCAGCCCCTTAATCATCCCGTAACAGCCCATTGTGTGAGCGCAGAACGCGCTATGAGCCGGACTTTGGAAGGAAGTTGCCAGGTTCCATTAGGCGGTTTTGCCGAAATAGTAGACGGTGTACTGAAACTGCGCGGATTTGTTGCAAAGCCAGATGGCAGTCAAATCATTGAAGCCGCTGTGCAAGGCCTGCCGGAAGAGGCTGAAATACTCGGTACCAATCTGGCGGAACAATTACTTGCCCAAGGTGCAGGCGAAATTTTAGCCGCACTGGCATTGGATCATTAAATAATGCAGTATCTCGGCACCAACCTTAGCGAACCTGCCACC
This sequence comes from Sulfurirhabdus autotrophica, assembly GCF_004346685.1. Taxonomy (NCBI): domain Bacteria; kingdom Pseudomonadati; phylum Pseudomonadota; class Betaproteobacteria; order Nitrosomonadales; family Sulfuricellaceae; genus Sulfurirhabdus; species Sulfurirhabdus autotrophica. Next base: position 75,215 of record NZ_SMCO01000007.1, on the reverse strand, counting down.
AAGCTGCTTTCAGGACGCGGTATTGTCATTACCCGCCCGGCGCACCAGGCCGGACCTTTAGCAGAATTAATCCGGAACAATGGCGGCACGCCCATTCTGTTTCCGGTGCTGGAGATTTTAGACACTGAAGACTTACAGCCGCTTAATGCACTTATCGAACGACTGGAAACATTTGACATAGCTGTTTTCATCAGCCCGAATGCCGTACAAAAAGCGATGAACCTGATCAAGGCGCGCCGTGAGCTGCCTCCCAATCTAAAAATCGCCTCCATTGGCCGTGGCAGCACAAAAGAGTTGAAACATTTTGGCGTAACGGACGTGATTACACCCACCACACGCTTTGATAGCGAGAATCTGTTGGCGATGCCTGAGTTTCAGGATGTGAAAGATAAGCGTATCGTGATTTTTCGCGGCGATGGTGGCCGGGAAGTTCTGGGTGATACCCTGGTAAGCCGGGGAGCACATATAGAATATGCAGAGTGCTACCGGCGCGCGCGACCCAACACCAGTTCTGGCGAACTTTTGCGTCACTGGGCGCGCAATGAGCTAGATGCTATTATTGTTACCAGCGGTGAAGGCCTGCACAACTTATATGATATGGTAGGCAAACTGGGGCGGCAGTGGATGATTAAAACACCCGTATTTGTTCCTCATGAAAGAATTGCACAAACCGCCAGTGAACTCGGCCTGGCACAGGTGATTGTTACCCCAATGACCGATGAAGATTTATTAAATGGCCTAATTGAATGGTTCAGCAGAGATAAAGCATGACCACCGAAAATTCAGAACAAGCAGCAATTGAAGCACCAAAACCAGCCACCCCTTCTGGCCCCAGCCGCTTTTCCGGTTGGAGCCGTTATGTTAGTTTCGGCTTTATTATCGCCGTCATTGCCTTGGTTCTTTCTGTCTGGCAGAGTATTGAGTCGCGGCATCGCATCAATGATCTTGAGCAAACCTTGGGTAAACGCCTGGCTCAATTTGAGTCCACCAATAAAGAAAATCAAGTCGTTTCTTCCCAGGCTCAGGAAGGCACCAGAGAAGCACTGGTTAAACTGGGCGTACTCGAAAGCAAACTGGTAGATTCGCAAAACCAGCAAGTTGCACTTGAAACACTCTACCAGGAGCTCTCACGCAACCGCGATGAATGGGCGCTGGCAGATATCGAGCAAATTTTATCCATTGCCAGCCAGCAATTACAGATTTCCGGCAACGTTAAAGCTGCGTTGATTGCCATGCAGACAGCTGACAGCCGACTACAACGATTAGACAAACCCCAGTTTATTGGCATCCGCAAAGCCATCAACAAGGATATCGAGCGGCTGCAGGCAATGCCTTTCGTAGATACGGTTGGAATCAGTCTGCGCCTTGACGATATGATTGGCAGAATAGATTCCCTGCCTCTGGATATTGGCACCCCCATGAAAGACAACATTCCTCCGCCAAAGAAAGATGCAAGCGAAAAGTGGTGGAAGCAATTGGGTCTGGAAGCATGGCAGGACATCAAACAAATGGTTCAGGTGAGTAAAATTGACCACCCTGAAATCCCTTTGCTGCCGCCTGAGCAAGCTTATTTTGTCCGTGAAAACATGAAACTTCGGCTACTCACAGCACGCATTGCTTTACTGCAACATGATGAACAAAGTTATAAAGCGGACCTGAAAGCAGCACAAGAGTGGCTGACACGCTATTTCGATAGCAATGCAAAATCCACAAAGCTTGCGAAATCATCCTTGCGCCAGTTGGCAGAAAGCCAAGTCAGCATTAACGCTCCTGATATTTCAGAGAGTCTTCAGGTGGTGCAGAATTACAAACAAGCACATGAAAGGAATCCACGTTGAGAGGACTATTCTGGATTCTTGCTGTATTCGGCCTGGCAGTGGCATTTACCCTTGCCGGCAAAAACACATCCAGCTACGTTTTGCTGGTTTACCCGCCCTATCGCATTGAGCTTGCGCTCAATTTAATGATTGCGCTTCTGCTTGGCATTTTTTTCCTGGGATACATTTTAATTCGGCTTGCAACACATACATTGCGCCTCCCAGCCTACGTACGCAGCTTTCGACTTGAACGCCGACACAAGAAGGCCAGAAAAATCACAGACAATGCCCTTCTTGCCTTTTTCGAAGGTCGCTATGAAAAAGCCGAAAAACTGGCCAGCAAAGCCATGGAGATGCAGGAATCACCTGCCATCACAGCCACACTCGCTGCGCGCGCAGCCCATGAGCAACGCGCTTTTAATCGCAGAGATGAATACCTCATGCGCGCAGAACGGCTGGCTCCCGATGAATCTCTTGTGCGCTTGATGACGCAAGCTGATCTGCTGATTGACCAGCGCGCCTTTCCGGAAGCGATGGACAGTCTGAAACAACTTAGTGTACTGGCACCCAAGCACCTGTCTGCCATGAGACTCGAACTTAAAGCGCAGCAGCAAGCAAAAAACTGGGAGCAAGTACTTACCCTGGTCACCCAGCTTGAGAAACGAGGTGCTATCGAATCCACTCAGGCTGAACAATTAAAGATAAATGCCTACCTGGAAAATCTCAAGCGCAAGGCACAGGATGATGACAAGACGCTGAAAGCATACTGGCTTAAAATCCCCTCCGCCATCCGCGCCAACACAAAAGTGACATTCACTGCTGCCCAGCAGTTCATCAAGATAGGTGATGACCAGACCGCTCTGAGCATGATAGAAACCAGCCTGGAGCAACAATGGGACAGCAACTTGATCAAACTCTACGGTACCTGTCACAGCAAGGATATTCTCAAGCAACTGGAACGTGCGGAAAAGTGGCTATCTACTCATCCCAAAGACGCTGCGTTATTGCTGACGCTGGGAAAACTTTGCATGCGTCAGGAACTTTGGGGTAAATCACAAAGCTACCTGGAAGCCAGTCTTAGCGTTGAACCAACCAGTGAAACCCATATTGCGTTCGCACAGTTGCTTGAAAAAATGAAGCGGGAAAATGATGCCTGCGGACATTACCGCAAGAGTCTGGAACTGACATTACAGCAAAACAGTCTACCTGGCTGAGTACCTTCAGTTAAAACGTCACTTCCAAACTCTTTAACGTGACCATGCCTAAATTACCCCGCTCATTGCGTGACTGGCATTCAGACGCTTTCGTACAAACACTCAAAAATGAAATCGTCGAGTTAAAAACAGGCACGCTGCCATTGCATCAAGGTATTTCCCAAGGCGGCTATGTTGATGACAGCAATATCTCAGCAACGGTGTTAAGCACCACAGAGACTGAGCACACCATTCTTACCAAAGTGGGGATATTTTTCACGGAAATCGTCATTTGTTGTGGGTGTGGCGATGACCCCATGCCACAAAATGCTTATTGCGAGATGCACATCAGCATCAACAAGGCTACTGCAGAAGCCGAATTTATCATCATTCAGGAAGCAATATAATCCACGGCCTTCAGAACCCTGGTTACATTGCTCATTCCCGTCAGGCAATCAATCTGAGTTTTTGGGTGCAGGCGTTGACTGAAACAGGAACGCATCAGACAAAAATTCCTCTTCCGGCAACCCTTGTTGTATAAAACCCTGATGGGCTGCTTCTACCATAGGCGGTGAACCGCAGGCATAAACCTGATATCCGGAAAGATCCGGGAAGTCTTTCATGATCGCTTCATGAACTAACCCTGTACGACCATCCCAATTATCTTCTGGTTTTGGCTCAGAAAGAACCGGAATAAAAGTAAAATTGGAGTGGGCTTGCTGCCACTGGCCCGGCAATTCCGGCATATACAGATCAGACAAAGTACGTGCACCCCAATACATTACCATCTGACGGTCTGACTCAACATGAAAAGCATGCTCCAGCATACTCTTGATTGGCGCAAAACCTGTGCCGCCCGCCACAAATATGATCGGTTTATCACTGTCATCACGCAGAAAGAATGTCCCTAGCGGACCTTCAAATCGCAGAATGTCTTTTTCCTTCATTTTCGTAAATACATGCTCGGTAAAAGCACCACCTGAAATATTGCGGACGTGTAACTGCAGCAATTCATCATCGTGTGGCGCATTTGCCAGAGAAAAGCTCCGACGCTTGCCATCTTTCATCAGAATATCAACATACTGCCCCGCTAAAAACTGCAAACGCTCATTAGCGGGTAACTTGAGATGCATCACAATGACATCATCCGCCAGCTTTTCCAACTGATGCACGCGGCAGGGCAGTATTTTAATCTGAATATCTTTGGCCGCGCCAATTTCACGACATTCTATCGTCAAATCTGACTGCGCCTGAGCACAGCAAAACAATGCCATTCCACGTTGTTTTTCATCTTCGCTTAATGCATTTTCCTGATAAACACCATAATCCACTGAACCTTCCAGTATTTTGCCTTTGCATGTGCCACAAGCACCATTGCGACAGCCATAAGCCAAAGCAAAACCTTCACGCAATGCGGCTTCAAGAATGGTTTCGTCTTCGCCTGCCGTAAAAACATGATTGCTTGGTTTAATCGTTATTTGATGAGACATGGGTAATCCTTATATTACTATTCACTGAATGCCAACTTCGCGACCCTTTGAACACATACTGATAACCTTTTACATACACTGAAACAGGCAATATTGCTACAATATGCGCATGAGACGATTACTTATTATAGGATTTGGCGATGTTGCACAACGCACGCTGCCTTACCTTCGCAAAAATTACCATATTTATGCTCTAACGCGAAATAAGGAGCGGTTTTCCGAAATTCGTGCCTTGGGTGTCACACCCGTGCTGGGCGATCTGGATGAACCCAAAAGCCTTAAAAGGATTTCAGGCCTGGCTGACCTTGTGCTGCATTTTGCGCCGCCACAAAACAACGGCAAAAAAGACAAACGTACCCGGCATTTTCTTAGCGCACTGAATAAATCAAAAATTTTACCACAACGTCTGGTCTATATCAGTACCAGCGGTGTTTATGGCAATTGCAATGGCGAATGGGTTTCAGAATCTCGCCCTACCGCTCCCAAAAGCGCTCGTGGCATTCGCCGTGCGGACGCAGAAAAAGTACTGCGGGCGTGGAGCAGACGAACAGGTACCAGTGTCAGTATTTTGCGTGTCCCTGGCATTTATGGTGCAGATCGGTTACCCATTACTCGCCTCCAGAACCAGACACCAGCCTTGAATAGTGACGAAGATTGCTACACTAATCACATTCACAAGGATGATCTAGCCCATCTCGCTACTATTGCACTTTATAGAGGAATGCCTTGCCGGGTTTACAACGCCAGCGATGACTCCATGATGAAAATGGGTGAATACTTCGATCTGGTAGCAGACAATTATGGTCTGCAACGCCCCCCTCGCGTCTCAAGAGAAGAAGCAAAGACATGCATTTCCCCTGCCATGCTTTCCTTCATGGATGAGTCACGTCGTTTGTCCAATACCCGTATCAAACAAGAATTACGTGCAAAATTACTCTACCCGGATGTTGCTGCCGGGATTCGTGCGGCACTGACATCTAATACTGCCATCCCAGAATAATTTATTCTGGGAAATAATCATACCTTATCCCGAGATTCCAGCTTTTCGGAATTTACCCTGCGCCATTCGCCCTCAATCACGCCGTCATCTGCCGGTGTGTTTTGGCTTGCTCCACCACCTGCAGATTGACGTGGGAACAACAACAAAATGAACGCTAGCGCATCGCTCCACACGCCCGGGAAAATGAGCAGCACTCCTGCTACCATGGTTCTCCCGCTATCCCACAATGCACCAAAAGGCGATTGACCACTTTGAATGGCCAGCATCAGCCTGCCAAAAATTGCCAGCCGTTCTTCTTGAATCAACACCCAGCCTGCACCCGTGGTAAAAATAAGCCATGGTAATAGCCACCAGCCTATCGCATGCGCCACTTGGAATAAGGTATAGATTTCCAATGCTGGAAATCCGAGTAAAATAATTAAAAAAATAAAACCAAAACTACGCAAAATGTATCCTGAATATATAATTTACGTGAAAAGCGCGCCCTGAAAGTTAATATGCGGGCAAAATCAGCCTTAACAATAGTCAATGACGTAAAAAAATGGATATCATACTGATTATCACCAACTTGCCCGACAGAAAGAGTGCGGAAACCCTGGCCCGGATTCTGGTACAAAAACGGTTAGTTGCTTGCGTCAATATTCTCGCTGCATGCACTTCAGTGTACCATTGGCAGGATAATGTCGAAACAGCGGAAGAAGTGCCCATTTTTATAAAAACAACACAGCAGTGCTATGATGCGGTTGAGAAAGCAATCAAGGAGCTTCATCCATATGAACTTCCGGAAATTATCTATGTCCCAGTTCAGGGTGGTTTACCGGAATATTTAGCATGGGTTGCCGCCGAAACGATAAAATAAACAAATAAGACCAGAAACCAATAAAAACCATCACACTTTAGGACCACTTTTAATGAAGCGTTTTTTTCTTTCCCTGCTCTTGTGCCTGCCTTTATTTGCTCACGCAATTGTTGAGGGAGAATTACTGGAGCCAGAACAGGCTTTCAAGTTTTCGGCACGTCTGACGGACGCCGGTACAATTGAAGTCAGATATAAAATTGAAGATGGCTATTATCTCTATCGTGATAAATTCAAATTCGAGATCACAACCCCTGAAGTCTCTATCGGCGCACCAACACTTCCCCCCGGAAAAGTAAAGCAGGATGAATATTTTGGTAAAGTGGAAACCTATCGCCATGATGTCAAAATAACGATTCCCCTGAAGAACGCCAATTCAAACTTGCAAACCGTTTCATTAAAAGCAGTTTCACAGGGGTGTGCGGATGCAGGTGTATGTTACCCACCCATTACGCAAACTGCAGAACTTAAACTGGCCACTGCCACTCCTCAGGTGTCCGAACCCTTGAGTGGACTGGCAAAACTGAAGCAACTGGGCGCAAGTCTGGGTGGCTCAACTGACGAGTTTCTCCCACCGGAAGTCGCTTTTAAATTGAATGTCACCGTAAAAGACGGCAATACGCTGCTCGCCGATTTCAAACCCGAACCAAGTTACTATTTGTATCGAGATAAAATCAGTTTTACGCTTAAAAATAGTACCGGGATCAGTATTGCCGGAGTAAAGCTACCCGCAGGCGATATCAAAACCGATCCTAATTTTGGAAAAACCGAGGTTTACCACCAACCATTTCAAGCAGTTATTACATTAAAGCGTGATACACAACAAGCCGAAAAGGTGACACTAGTTGCTACTTTTCAAGGCTGTAGCGAGAAAGGTATTTGTTACCCTCCTATTAACAAAACGTTTAACCTGAGTTTAGCTGAACTGACTAAAACTGTTACTTCAGCTTCCATTCAGCCTGAAAAAACTTCAGCAGAGCAAGTAACGCCAGAAACAGCTGCTCCAGCACAACCATCTGGAAATGAAACATCATCGGAGTCATCCACTATAGAACGCCTGTTCCAGGGTGGCAATTTCTGGCTGATAATCAGCTTTTTCTTTGGTGCAGGACTGCTGTTAGCTCTGACTCCCTGCGTATTCCCGATGATCCCTATCTTGTCAGGCATCATCGCTGGACAAGGACAACACCTGACTAAAGCCCGTGCTTTTGTTCTATCCCTTTCCTATGTACTGGGAATGGCCATCACCTATGCGCTGGTAGGGATTGCAGCAGGACTTTCCGGCAGCTTGCTCTCTGCTGCATTGCAAAATCCCTGGGTACTAAGCACTTTCGCACTGGTCTTCGTCGTACTGGCATTTTCCATGTTCGGCTTCTATGAATTACAACTACCCAGTGCAATCCAGAGCAAGTTTTCAAATGCCAGCAATAAAATGAAAGGCGGCAGCACGATAGGCGTCTTTATCATGGGTGTACTTTCCGCCGTGATAGTAGGCCCATGTGTTGCTGCACCCCTTGCCGGAGCGCTGCTGTATATAGGTCAAACCCACAATGTATGGCTTGGCGGATCTGCTCTGTTTGCCATGGCAATGGGTATGGGCGTCCCGCTGATTCTGGTGGGTGTCTCTGCCGGTGCGTTATTGCCTAAAGCAGGTGGCTGGATGAATGCCGTTAAAAGCTTCTTTGGCGTATTGTTGATCGGCGTGGCAATCTGGCTCATTTCACCTGTGATTCCAACCGTAGCCCATATGCTGTTATGGGCTGCGCTCCTCATTGTTTCGGCTATTTACCTGAAAGCGCTGGATCCTCTACCAACCAATGCCCATGGTTTTGCCAAATTCTGGAAAGGGGTCGGCATCATTACTTTGATTGCCGGAGTTGCGATGCTGATAGGCGCTTTAAGTGGTGGACGTGACATACTTCAACCTTTGTCCGGACTGCGTGCAAGCGCTGCAGAAACCGCTTCTGGTGCAACTGAGACTACTTCTCTTCAGTTCAAGCGAGTCAAAAACATTGCTGAGCTGGAATCTCAAATTCAAGAGGCCAAGGGCAAGTATGTCATGTTGGACTTTTACGCAGACTGGTGCGTGTCCTGCAAAGAATTTGAGCGTTTTACTTTTAGCGACCCAAGAGTAAAAGCCAAGTTAAAAGACGCCATCATGCTGCAGGCTGACGTGACATTGAACAGTCTTGAGGATAAAGCACTATTGAAAAAATTCAATCTGTTCGGCCCTCCCGGCATTATCTTCTTTGACAAAAATGGTGCCGAAATTGTGCCTGCAAAAATCATTGGCTATGTGCCCGCAGAAAAATTTCTGAACAATCTTAATACTCACATGCGCTAGTTCAATCCAATGAAAATAGCCAAAACACCGCTTATAGTCAGTCTGGTTGCAGCTGTAGCCATTGCTGTCGGGATCTTCACCTACGCCCTGAAAGATAATGTTCCTCCTGCCACCTCTGTTACACAACCAGACGTCAGCTCAACATTATTTAATGCCAGTTTTGACGACCTGATCGGCAAAAAGCAGCCACTTTCCCAATGGAAGGGAAAAGTGCTCGTTGTCAATTTCTGGGCTACTTGGTGCCCTCCTTGTCGTACTGAAATTCCCGAATTTATCAAGCTACAGGATAAATACGGCAAACAAGGCCTGGTATTTATAGGGATCGCCATTGACCAGAAGGACAAAGTGCAAGCCTTTTCAGATGAAATGGGTATCAACTACCCTGTCCTGCTGGGTGAAATGGACGCTATTTCACTTTCTAAACAGGTTGGCAACCGGCTTGGCGGACTTCCCTATACCCTGATTGTTGATCGTCATGGTAAAATTACGACCTCATTAATCGGTGGCATCACCGAAGCAAAACTAGACCAATTACTCGTTCCATTACTTTAATACAACAGGCTGACCCGTCACAGAATCCCTCTGCTATAATGACGTGAAAATCTGCAAAAAACTGGACAAAATGACCTTATTTGCGTCAAACTTGCGCTTATGAAGAAGATTCTGGTACTACATGGCCCCAACTTAAATCTGCTTGGCTCACGCGAACCGGCTCATTACGGTACGGATAAACTTGCCGATATTGATGACCGCCTGAAAACCCTGGCAGAGCAATCTGGTTGTGTACTTGATTCATTCCAAAGCAATGCCGAGGCTGCTCTGATCGATCGCATTCACCAAGCCCCGGCTTCGGGTGTAGATTTCATTCTCATCAACCCGGCTGCTTTCACTCATACCAGTGTTGCATTGCGTGACGCCTTGGCTGGCGTAGCTATCCCTTTTATAGAAATTCATTTATCCAATGTGTTTGCCCGTGAACCCTTCCGGCACCACTCTTATTTTTCCGATCTTGCTATCGGCGTTATCAGCGGTCTTGGCGCCAAAGGCTATGAACTGGCGCTGGAATTCGCACTACACCAATTTAACAAAGGTTAATCATGGATCTTAGAAAACTTAAAAAACTGATCGATTTGGTCGAAGAGTCCGGCATTGCCGAACTGGAAATATCCGAAGGCGAAGAAAAGGTACGCATTACCCGCGTTAACCAATCCGCACAGCCTGCTCAATACATGTACGCTCCGCAACAGGCACCGCAAGCCTTTGCTGTAGGTACGCCTGCTGCGGCTACCATCGTGGATGCTGAGCCATCTGCGCCGGATGGACATATCGTCCGTTCGCCTATGGTAGGAACTTTCTACCGCTCAGCTTCACCCGGATCAAAAGCGTTTGCTGAAGTGGGTCAATCGGTTAATTCAGGTGACACCCTTTGTATTATCGAGGCAATGAAACTACTGAATGAAATTGAAGCCGATCAAGGTGGTGTCATCAAAGCCATTCTGGTTGAGAATGGCCATCCCGTAGAATACGGCGAGCCATTGTTTGTCATTGGTTAATTACATTTTCAGTTAGCCATCAGGGGCAGATAAACTCTGGCTCCTGTAATGAATGAAGTTTTCCTGCTCTTCAGGGTCTTTGTGGTTAAACTAAGGTTACCCCATGTTTGAAAAAATTCTTATCGCCAACCGTGGTGAAATTGCACTACGCATCCAGCGTGCATGTCGTGAAATGGGCATTAAAACTGTTGCCGTTCACTCTGAAGCAGATGCCGAAGCAAAATACGTCAAGCTCGCAGATGAGTCTGTTTGCATTGGACCAGCGCCGTCCAGCCTGAGCTACCTGCATGTTCCGGCCATCATCAGCGCTGCCGAAGTGACGGATGCGGAAGCGATCCATCCTGGTTACGGTTTTCTTTCTGAAAATGCAGACTTTGCCGAGCGTGTCGAGCAAAGTGGTTTTGTTTTTATCGGTCCTCGACCAGAAACCATTCGCCTGATGGGTGACAAAGTCAGCGCGAAAGATGCCATGAAAGCGGCAAATGTACCTTGCGTGCCTGGTTCTGAAGGGGCTGTCCCTGAAGACCCGGATGAAATGATGCGTATTGCTCACGACATTGGCTACCCGATCATTATCAAAGCTTCTGGTGGCGGTGGCGGACGCGGTATGCGCGTTGTTCATACTGAAGCTGCATTGCTAAACGCTGTCAGTATGACTCAGGCTGAAGCGCAAACAGCTTTTGGCAATCCCACCGTATATATGGAAAAATACCTGGAAAATCCACGCCATATTGAGATACAGGTATTGGCTGACGAGCATGGCAATGCGATCCATTTAGGAGAGCGTGACTGTTCCATGCAGCGTCGCCACCAAAAGATTCTGGAAGAAGCGCCTGCCCCGGGACTGGCAACAAAATTACGGGATAAAATTGGTGAAAGATGTGCAGAAGCCTGCCGCAAGATTGGTTACCGTGGTGCAGGCACCTTTGAATTCCTGTATGAAAACGATGAATTCTTCTTCATTGAAATGAACACACGGGTTCAAGTAGAGCACCCGGTCACTGAACAAATTACCGGCGTGGATATTGTGCAAGAACAGATTCGCATTGCTGCCGGCGAAAAGCTGCGCTTCAAGCAAAAGGAAATCACCTTTAAAGGGCATGCGATTGAATGCCGTATCAACGCAGAAAATCCTTATACCTTTGTACCCTCTCCTGGACGAATCACCCAGTACCATACGCCAGGCGGCCCTGGTATCCGTGTTGATTCCCATGTTTACCACAATTATTTTGTTCCTCCGCACTACGATTCGATGATTGGCAAGCTCATTGCCCATGGTGACACGCGAGAGCAAGCTATCGCGCGAATGAGGACTGCACTTTCTGAAACAGTGGTAGAAGGTATCATGACCAATATTCCGCTGCATCAGGATCTGATGCACGATGCGGCTTTTCTGCAAGGTGGCGCGAGCATTCATTATCTGGAAAAGAAGATTGCTGACCTTAAAAAGCCCTGATCAATTCGTTCATCCATTCTTAACTGTATAGCCAGCGGAGCAAACTGAAAATGGCCTGGCAATCAGTCAACATACAAGCAGACGAGCTGACAGCGGAAATTCTAAGCGATATTTTGATGGACTTAGGTGCGCTGTCAGCCAGTATAGAAGATGCCGAAGCAGGTACTGAACAGGAAAAGCCGATTTTTGGTGAACCGGGTGAGCCTGAAGCCGGTTTGTGGCAGAGCAGTATTGTTAACGCCCTGTTTCCGACTGACGCCGATGTGCCAGCCATTATGGCTGCTGCTGCACAAGCTTCTCACCTGGAAAAAATTCCACCTTACATCATAGATCACTTAGAGGAACAGGACTGGGTACGTTTGACTCAGGCCCAATTCGATCCCATTCCAATTTCACCCAGGTTGTGGATTGTCCCCACATGGCACACAGCGCCCGCACAGGATGCCATTAATCTGGTGCTGGACCCGGGCCTTGCCTTTGGTACCGGTAGCCACCCCACTACGCGTTTGTGTTTGCAATGGCTGGATGAAAACATCAAAGGGGGAGAAAGCGTGCTGGATTACGGCTGCGGTTCAGGCATTCTGGCCATCGCTGCGATGAAACTGGGAGCAGGACGGGCAGTTGGTGTCGATATTGACCCCCAGGCTATCCAGGCAAGCAACGACAACGCCACTCAAAATCAAGTTGACGCTGAATTCTTTTTGCCTGGTGCTGCACCTTCGTTCAAGGCAGATATTCTGGTTGCAAACATTTTAACCAACCCATTAAAAGTGTTGGCTCCCGCATTAGCATCTTCCGTTCGTGGCGGCGGCCACATCGTCTTATCCGGTATTCTTGTTGAGCAGGCACAGGATGTTCTCGCTATTTACCAGGAATGGTTTGAGATGGCAGTAAGCGGGCAGGATGAAGGCTGGGTAAGACTTGCTGGAATAAAAAGGTAATCTGATATGGGCGATATGATTACTACCTGCCCGAGTTGCAAAACCACGTTCCGGGTTTCTACTGAGCAACTCAACGCCCATGAAGGGGATGTGCGGTGCGGTCGTTGCGCCCGCGTGTTCAATGCATTTGAAAGCCTGGCCCCGCGCAGCAGCACCGCATCTTCAGTGCCCCAAAAACCAGTTGAAATCTCACCTGAACCGGAAAGCGCTCCCATTCCAGAAACAGCTTTTGAAAAAAGTGAAATTGGCGCAGTAAAAGAGTCATTTGAAATTTATCTGGAACCTCTGGAACAAGTTACCTATTTTGAAATACCGAAACCAGAAACTGATGCAGAATATGCACCTTTCGAAGAACCAGAACATGAACCAGTTCCAGAAGCGACAACTGAGTCAATATTTGAACCTGCTTCAGAGCCTGAAATAGCACCAGAACCAGCACCCCTGCAAACTGGGCCTGCGCCTCTTGAACAAACACTCCCGCAAACCCTGATCAGTGAATCCGATGCAGACTGGGAAAGTCCTGTCGCGGAAGTGACATCCGAATTTGAACACGATGAATTGATTATTCAGAGAAAAAAACGGGTATGGCCCTGGGTAATTGGCTCGCTGTTACTGATCCTGACAGCCATTGCGCAACCTGTTTTCTTTCGTTACAACCTGGCTTATTTTGCAGGCGACAATTTCAATAACAACAGCTATGGCATACATGGTGCCACCTCGCAGTTTTTAACTGAAATGGGTGCTGAACTGGTTGTACTATGCAATCACCTTGATTGTCCGGGGAAGCATGATTTACTTAAGTATTCAGATAATATCAGCATAGAATCGTCCGAACTTCAGGCAGATCCCACTCGGCCTACGGTAGTGGTACTGAACGCTGTGTTACGCAACCGGGCAAAGTTTCCGCAAGATTACCCACGCCTGGAATTATCGCTAACAAATACAGAAGATACCGTCACTGCACGGCGCGCATTTGCCCCCGCTGACTATCTACCTCCCAAAATAAGCAAAGCAGATATTGCAAAAGGCATGAAAGCGGGCAGTGAAGTGACCGTGAAACTTTATCTGGATACCCACGATTTAAAAGCGGTAGGTTATCGCCTGTATATTTTTTACCCGTAATTATTTAGCTGCAGGGGCAGGTTTAACCTCTGCTTTCTTTTCGGCCGCTGTTGTTTTGGGTGTGGCAGGTAATCGAGAAGCACTCGCCTTAGGATAACCTGCATCGTCCAACGCAGCGTTCCATGCCCCCGCTTCAAATCCTTTTATTGTGGCACTGCTTCCAACAACAAGCACTGGCACTTCAAGTGCACCAACCAACTTTTTCAGTGCCTCACCCTCAGCTGCTGTTGTGATATTTTTAGTGGTGTAAGGAACACCTCGATTGACTAAAAGTTCACGCGCCTTATTACAGCCAGCGCCACAATCGGATGTGTAAAGCACAACCGGAAAGCGCTTTACTGCCACTTGTGTAGCGTAGGAAGACTTGTCCATCTCAATGACATTCCCACTTAATTTTTTTTCCTGAACGCTTTTAGCCGAAGCAGGCGGTGGCTCATCGGTGTAATGCACTTTACCTTCGGCATCCACCCAGCGGTAAAAATTACCTGCTATCACCATAGAAGTGCACAGGCACAACAATAATCCTGACAAAAGACGAGATTTCATGAGATTAGCTATCCTTTCAGTTGTTTTTGTTAGTATATCGCAAGCCGCAGAAATCAAACATCATTCTCGCAACAGTTATGGCTGCCACGAGAATGATGAGGATATAAAAACTCATTAGATTAGAAGATTACTGGCTGCAGACACGCAAAAACAGGGGCCAAAGACAACTTGCAAACTCTGGATAGGGGGCATCGAGTACATCAATTGACAAGTTTGACTCTTCTCAAGGGGTCGAAAATACAGCAATATCCCCTGGCTTGCGTAACATTTTATCCACATCCCCTGCGTGCAACTCCTCGAGAGAAATCAATTCCCTGGCATACTCTTCCAGCATCACTGAACGGTCTTTCGTCAGTTCAAGCAGATGTTTGTATTCCGCCAGCGCGTTACGCTCATGCTCAAGCGATTCATGCAGAATGTCACCAATATTATGTTTATGGGTTTCCAGCAATGGCCCGATCGCTAACGAGGGATGTCCACCAAGATGGGTAACCAGTTCACCGGCACGTTGCGCATGCAGCAGACTTTCATCTGCTTGTCCGCGTAGCCAGCTCACAATCGGGATGCGATTATAGCCATAAATCAGCAGGGAATAATGCGTATAGCGCACTACGCCTGCCAGTTCCGATTCCAGTATTTTGTTAAGTACGCCGATCACGGCTTCTTTATCCAATTCTGCCATTATCTTCTCCTTTACAGGTAGAAACCGCAAAGCCCGTTTTGCGGTTTCGCTAACAAACGATGTGATTCACCCTATTCGTTTTCCATGTTTGTATGATACTTTCCCTGTCGCGCAAGGCTATTCAGGCGTGCGCGTTTCAGCAATGCTTGCTGGCCTGCTTTTTGATTTGCCGCTTCGCCATGCCATGCCTTTAGCGCAGGGGCCTGTAATGCCCGGCCATAAGAAAAGCTTAGTTGCCAAGGCTTTTGCCCTGCGCAGACATTGATCGCGTTAAGATTAGCCGTGGCGGCTTCATCGCTTTGCCCGCCGGAAAGAAAATTGATCCCCGGCACGGCGACAGGTATCGTTCGGCAGAAACACCGCAACGTTGCTACTGCAATTTCCTCCGGTGTTGCTTGCTGTGAGCAGTCTTTGCCTGGAAGAACCATATTGGGTTTTAACAACATATGTTCGAGCACCACACGATGCTTGTGCAGGCAGTGGAAAACTGTTTCCAGCACCTGCTCTGTCACACTGGCACAGCGCTCGATAGTATGGTTTCCGTCCATCAGTACTTCCGGCTCTACAATTGGCACTATATCGAGCGACTGACAGATAGCAGCATAACGAGCCAGGCTTTCCGCATTAACCGATATAACAGGGTATGAAGGAATACCGTCGCCTATCGTAAATACCGCACGCCATTTTGCAAAACATGCACCCAACTCCTTATATCCTGCAAGTCGCTCAGAAAGACCATCCAGGCCTTGTGTCCATTTGTCACCGGGAAAATTTGAAAGTGCCTGAGTGCCTTTATCCACTTTGATCCCTGGCACAATGCCCTGCGCAGACAATAATTGCGGCAAAGGTACGTCAGATTCACTGCGCTGATTGAGTGTTTCTTCAAATAAAATCACGCCGCTTATATAATTGTTCAGCCCTGGTGACGTAAACAAGGACTCCCTGTAACTGCGCCGCGTTTCCTTGGTGGACTGCACACCGACATTTTTCAAACGCTTCTCCATCGTGCCGGTGCTTTCATCTGCTGCAAGAATGCCTTTGGCCGGGGCAGTCAAATCTAAAATTGTCTGCTCCATAGCAGAAACTTGCATCGAAATTACCCTCCTAAAAATAAAGCTGGAATTTGCAACTGGACGAGCTTTAAGCAGCGCTCATTTCACTATAGACCAAATTTTCTTTATCGCTAAAATGCATCTTTTCAAAGGAACAAGATAACCATTTAATGTAATTCAAAATATGGTCGTTTTTCAGTCAGATGCTATATTTAAAATCAATGAATTCTTATTCACACTACCATTTCATGAAATTCATTGACCGACTAGGGCAATGATGAAGCTACTTCCACAAATTTTCATAGCCAATAAATGCTAAAAACTATAGGAGGAAAACGATGCAAATAGCCGACCTTGTCAGGGAATGGGAACGCGCAGGAGGCGGTCATTTAACCGCGAGAGAATACCGCATTCATCTACCGCTACGTGATGCTGCAAAAATTGCCGCACTGACTGAAATGTATCCCTTACGAAGTGAAACAGAAATCATCACAGAATTACTGACCGCAGCGTTGAATGAACTTGAACGTGCCATGCCCTATGTACAGGGCAGCAAGGAAATTGCACGTGATGAACAGGATGATCCTATCTATGAAGATATTGGCCCCACTCCTAGATTCAATGCACTAAGCAGGCAATATCGCGAGAAACTGGAAGCGAATCAGGGCGCGCACTTCACTCACTTACCCTGAAATACTGAATCACATTTCAGGAAAACCACCTCAAAAATGCAGCAGCAGTCAGCGCAATGATGGCCAGCACAGCAAGAATACGCCAGGTATTCTGCTGCGCGCTTTCGCTCCAGTTACTGCCCTTATTAATGTATGCTGCGGCGAGCAGAATACCCGCAGCAGCGCATGCTACTTTGATCGACAGCGCAATGATAGCAACACCATGAATATCCGGAAACTGCCCGTAATAAACCCAGCTGACTCCGCCAAAAGCGCCGCCACTGGCAGCTTGCGCTACCCACCCTGCCAGCATTACCCATGCCAGTGGTTTACGTGCCGCTGCTTGCCAAGGTCCTGACCATAGCGCAAACACGCCGCTGCCAACTACAGCCGCAGCGCCAAAATTATGTACTATCTGTATGGCCGTATAGGCCAGATTTTGCAGATCCACCGATGTTAGTTGACAGTCACTTTGACACACTGTTCCACGCCAATAGGCGTATGACCTTTATTTACAACCTTGACACAAATATCATGCTTGCCCGTTGCCAGCGTTTCCATTGTGTAGCTGCCCTTTAGCTGACGCAGAATAGCCACTTCCTTATTATCCACATAAAGGTGAACATGGTCCCCCTTGGGACCGGGTACGACTTCATAGGCCACCTTGTTCTGAGCCATGGCGTCCAGTGTGGCACCCTCCGATGGAGAAGTGATCTTGACGGAAGCATTATCAGCAAGACCAATCTGAGAGTAAGCGAGCAGTACAGCTGCAGTGAAAGTAGAATAAACAATTGTAATACGCATTGCGACCTCCATATTGCCGAACAGAGAATCAGAGGCAATCGATTGCCCCTGACTGGTTCAGATAAACTTATTTATAGCACAACACTATTCAGCTGTCATGACAACCAACATAATGAAATACAAAATCTTTACAATTAATGGAATAGCGGCATGCTCACACGGTCTCATTACACAAGTAATTAACCGTTTTTTCTGGTGCTAAAATTAAATTTTGAGTTGTCTGGGCGCTGCTTCGAATAAATGCATTGGAAAACCGCCCCAAGCGGTAGAGCGTGCTAACATGGCAAATTCATCCGGAAAGAACCAGTAAATGCTTTCTCCCATGTAAGGAAAAAGTAATTTTAACGACTAATCATTCTGCAAGAAAATCCGGTATAAAATTTTAACTGGTCACATATTAAGAGTAGAAAGTATGTTGCGCAATCTGATTAACCGCACCCCAAAACTGAATAACGGCGATCCCGAACAGAAACGGCAGGAAATACGTGAATACTTCCACAGCACATTCGACCTTTACGAAAAACTGTTTGAAGTCCTCACCAGTGACGAAGCTTATTACAAGAAAGCCACGCCCCTCCGACATCCCCTGATATTTTACCTCGGCCACACCGCCACCTTTTTCATCAATAAACTGCTTCTGGCTGGATTGGTGAAGGATCGGGTTAACCCTGAATTTGAGTCTATTTTTGCCGTAGGTGTGGACGAAATGAGCTGGGATGATCTGAGCGAAACCCGCTACGAATGGCCTACTGTCCATCAGGTTATGACTTACCGAAATGCCATACGTCAAACTGTCGATACCGTCATTCAGACCACTCCGTTAACGCTACCCATAAACTGGGAAAACCCATGGTGGCCGATCATCATGGGGATCGAACACGAGCGCATTCATCTTGAAACTTCATCCGTACTAATCCGCCAGCATGCACTGCAATTTGTCGAACCCCATTCATTGTGGGAAGCCTGCCAAAAATCCGGTACTGCGCCCGAAAATAATCTGGTACATATACCTGAAGGCATCGTTCATCTAGATAATCAAAAATCCGATGCATTTTATGGCTGGGATAATGAATACGGACTGCACACGGCAGAAATACCCGATTTTCAGGTCAGCCGTTATCTGGTGAGCAATCAGGAGTTTCTGGATTTTGTTGAAGCTAAAGGCTACACAAACGATGCCTTCTGGGAAGAAGAAGGTCTGTCCTGGAAAAACTATACCCATGCAGCACACCCCACTTTCTGGATTGCTTATGGCCACGAGTGGCAATTGCGCCTGATGACAGAAGTCGTTGCCATGCCATGGGACTGGCCGGTTGAGGTAAACTATCACGAAGCCAAAGCTTTCTGTAATTGGAAAAAACAGCAGACCGGCCATCCGGTGCGCTTGCCAACGGAAGACGAATGGTATCGCCTGTATGATATTTCAGGCTTAAACGCCATTCCGGCTGACCAGAAAGCTACGGCCAATATTCATCTTGATCGCTACGCTTCTTCATGCCCCATTACCGAATTTAGCCATGGTGAACTATATGATGTAGTGGGCAATGTCTGGCAATGGACTGAAACGCCGATTTACCCCTTTGAGGGTTTTGAGGTACATCCGCTTTACGACGATTTCACCACCCCCACTTTTGATGGCCGGCATAATATCATGAAAGGCGGATCGTGGATTTCCTGCGGAAACGAGTCCCAATACAGTGCCCGTTACGCTTTTCGCCGTCATTTTTTCCAGCATGCCGGTTTTCGCTACGTTGTCTCAGAGACGCCTGCCACAGTGAATACCTCACACTACGAAACCGACAAACTGCTTTCCGAGTATGCAGAGTTTCATTATGGCGATGAATATTTTGGCATCCAGAATTTCTCTGAAGCCTTGGCACATCTTGCCATTCAGGCTATGGGCAACAAACCCGCCCGCACGGCATTGGATTTGGGTTGCGCAGCAGGGCGCGCCACGTTTGAACTGGCAAAGCATTTTGATCAGGTCACCGGAATCGACTTTTCTGCGCGCTTCATTGGCATGGGCGTCAAACTTGCTGAACAAGGCGTACTGCGCTACACCCTGGCCGATGAGGGAGAACTGGTCAGTTACAAAGAACGCAAACTGGTCGATCTGGGTCTGAACGAAGTGAGAAACAAAGTGACATTTTTCCAGGGAGATGCCTGCAATCTCAAACCCCAGTTCACCGGTTATGATCTGATACTTGCTGCCAACCTGATAGACCGGCTTTACAGCCCATCGAAATTCCTGAGTGCTGTACATGAACGGCTGAATATGGGCGGCATATTGTTACTCACCTCTCCCTACACCTGGCTGGAAGAACATACCAAAAAAGAGCAATGGATAGGTGGATTCAAAAAAGATGGCGAAAATTTCAGCACACTGGATGGCCTCAAAGCCATCCTCGGCAAACATTTTCACCTGGTTCAAGGCCCGTTGGCAGTGCCCTTCGTCATTCGCGAAACCAAACGAAAATTCCAGCACACCTTGTCCGAAGCCACTATTTGGGAACGGATTGCGTGAGCTTCGATTTTGACAAAGTCATCCCGCGCGAAGGCACCGCTTCCGTCAAACATGATGGGCGCAAAGGCTATTTTGGCACACAGGACGTCCTACCCCTTTGGGTGGCAGACATGGACTTTGCTGCACCAGAAGCCATCACCCGCGCCCTGGAAGTACGCGCCGCTCACCCAGTTTATGGCTACACCTTCTATCCAGACAGCCTTTACGATGCGCTGATCAACTGGATGAAAAAACGCCATGGATGGGATATCCAGCGGGAATGGATCATCATGTCACCCGGTGTAGTACCTTCGTTGCATGCTGCAGTATTGGCATTTACCCAGCCAAACGAAAAAGTAATCGTACAGCCCCCGGTCTATTTCCCCTTTTTCTCTGCCGTCACTACAACTGGGCGACAATTAGTCCAGAACCCTCTGCTATTAAACAATGGGCGTTATTCCATTGATTTCTCTCATCTCGAACAGTGCGCCGCAGATGGAGCACGCCTCTTGCTGCTGTGCTCACCACACAATCCAGTAGGTCGCGTCTGGAACAAAGAAGATCTTAAAGAAATTTTACGCATTGCGCGGCAATACAATATGATGGTTTTGTCTGACGAAATTCATGCTGATCTGGTATACCCCGATCAGCGTCACACTGTTCTGGCAACATTGGCAGAAGAAGCCGATAACCTGATTAGCGCCGTCGCACCTAGTAAAACCTTCAACATCCCCGGCCTTGGGCTATCCAGTCTGATCGTGCCAAACCCGGAACACCGCTCTGCCATCAGAACCGTATTCGACACCCTGCATCTGGGCCATTCCAACCCCTTCAGCATTACGGCATTTGAAGCAGCCTACCGCGAAGGCGAGGCTTGGCTGGATAGTCTGCTGGACTATCTCAACGACACCAAAAACTTCGTCAGCGATTATCTAGCTAAAAAACTCCCAGAGATAAAGCTCATTCAGCCTGAAGGTACCTATCTGTTATGGCTGGATTGCCGGGCAATGGGGTTGAATGATCAAGCGTTAAAGGATTTCTTCGTCCATGGGGCCAAGGTGGGTATGAACCCTGGAACGGTCTTTGGTGAAGGGGGGAGCGGATTTATGCGGTTAAATATTGGGGCGCCCCGTCATATTGTCATTGATGCTTTGGAACGGATTACTCAAGCGATGAAAAACAAATAAAATTCTCTCAACTTAACCATTCGCGAAAGACAAAGTTCGACCCCAAGCCGACCTAAAGGTCAGAGCAAAGCGGTCATTTGCTGCTATTTGTAACCCTTGGGTCCCACCGTTTGCCTGATCGGAATATCGTTAGAGTAGGGTGATTCTCAAGGGCATCAAGAATCGGTGATTTCACAAATACTTCTGAATGGCCATGAAACTTGAATTCAATTGGGACGATGAATTGATGGTGACGCACTTGTTCATGAGCTAAGTGCTCAAACACAATGGCTTCCCCTGTGCTGGAGAAAAGGCAGTGGCTAATTGTTGGGTCGTACCCTCCAACACGCTTTATTTCGTTAATCACCGTTTTCATTCGACTACCGGTCCCACTGCCAATTTTGTACAGAAATAAGTTAGTACAAGGCAGCTTAAAGCTAACAACATAGACGAACGCTTCTTTGCCGTCGTCAAACTCACCTCGTAGTGCGCGAGTCAAGTTCCTCGGCGCCCCTTGATTTCGCCGACTACATTTCGGGCATCCTATTCCACTTAGGTGACTAGTCGGACTCTGCACAAAAACACCATCGAGCGGACAGCTTATTTCAACACCTATGAACGCGCCGGCGTACTCAACCTTTGAATAGTCGTATTTGTCTCCATGAACTTTTCTAGCGTCACGAATAAACGCGTCATTTGATTTTATGAATTTATAGGATAGTCGAGAGGCACTACAGGCCGAACACCCCCTTCCGGCAAGATGTCCGCTAGGGGTCTGAAGAAATGGTCCATGGAGTGTGCATATGATCGTGATTTTATCGGTTGTGCTGGCGAATTCCTTCTCGGCAGCAGAATAGTCATAAAAACCTTCATGAACTTCATTCGCACGGCACCGAAACTCCTCAAAGGGCATTCTTGAATGCTCGCCTCGTTTCTCATAAGAACAGCGTTCACACCCTGCGCCAACACTATTTCGCAAATGAACATGGGCAACTTGCTCAAAATTACCGTGCTTAGGACATATGATAGTTATTTTTTCTCTAGCGCCTTTGTATTGTGATAGAGAGTAGTCATAAAAGTCACTGTGTATGGCCTTAGCTTCTTCGATGAATGATTTGGTGTCCTTCTTGTGATATTGCCCTGCGTTCTTGAAGCCGCAAAGCAAGCAACCCATACCCTGTAAATGGTTAGCTGGGGTTTGCTCAAAAAGACCATGTTCCTGGCAAACAATTTTTACCTTTGTTTTTGTGTTAATTATGACCGACTCAGAATAGTCATAGCGCTTACCATGTACTTCCGATGCCTTCAACTTAAACTCGTCTGTGGTCATCTTTTTCGTCATTTCTATTTATCCGGCTGTGAAAACAAGATTCTTACAACTTCAAGGTAGAGGTGACGGGCACTGTGCGGTCTTACTGCCTAGAGCAATGACAGGAAAGAGCGAAGTCGCACACTTGCTTGTACGATTTGGCATTATTTTTTTTGCATATGATGCACCTGAATAATACGCCACTGTTTTCAATCAAGCTATTACGGACTAGCTGCTAACGAATGAAGATCCAAACGACAGGTTTTGGCACACTGCTGTCTATAGATAAGAAGACTATATCAGATAGAATCAGCTCATCCCATTATGCCGCAACAACGCATCGATCGACGGTTCCCATCCCATATACGCGACAAATAACTCCAGTGCTGAACGGCTTCCACCCACACCTAGTATTTCACTCCAAAAACGCTATCCTACTTCTTCACTTAACACACTATTTTCTTCAAACAGGCTATAGTCTGCCCACTTGTAGCTGTAATTGCTCCCTGCGTAATCACCCACTAAGTTAGGGGATAAATTATTGGGGAAGCGGTTAAATATTGGATCGCCTCGTCACATGGATTCTCCAGGAAATATTTTGTTTATGCAGGAAACCCTATAACAAGGATACTAATATCCCGCGTAAATTGATTTTTTATCAACCGTCGCGCAGAATGTTTCACTGTAAGCCGACATTTCGGTAAACCAATATTCGGTGTGGGCATTACCGATTCTCTATTTGCGAAGCTACTCTGAAGAAGGATTAAACGAACCATGAGTCGAAACACCACTGTAGACACCATGCAAGTACTGAAAGCCCTTGCAGTAATCTTCCTGTCCGCAACTTGGTTTCAACATGTATATGCTGCGGAAGTTTTCAAATGTGTGGTAAACGGAAAAACAACCTATCAAGCAACCCCATGCACCTCCGGAGGTAAGACTCTACAGATCAATGCAGGAATCTCCAGCGAGTCTTCGGCGGAAGCTCACCGCCGCGTTTTGAACGAAAAAAAGGTGGTTCAAGACCTTGAGCGCAGGCGTGATAGCCAAGCACCCAGTACTCAAGCTAGCAGTAATAGTAGTCATGAAGATGCTGACCAATTTCGTAAGCAGCAGGAAAAAAAACTAATCGCGGATTGTGAGGCCAATCACGGTGTCCGATGTAGGGATCCGAAAGTCATCGAAGAAAACAAAATATTGGATACGCCAATTACTCCCCAAGAGCAACAAAAGGCAATAGCAGAGCGCAGGGCAAGGAAGAATGATGCTTTTTATTAAAGCAAAGGACTTTGCGTGCCAATAATACAACCAATCCCTAATCTTGTAATCGATCAAGCGCCTTAATTCTAGCATATGCCTGTTTAACAGATGAAACAGGCATATTACACCTGATAGAATCAACTCATCCCATTATGGCGCAGCAACGCATCGATCGACGGCTCCCGTCCCATAAACGCGACAAAAGACTCCAGTGCAGAACGACTACCCCCCACACCCAGAATTTCACTCCAGAAACGGTGCCCAACTTCTTCACTTAACACACCGTTTTCTTCAAACAGACTATAAGCATCCGCAGAGAGCACTTCTGCCCATTTGTAGCTGTAATAGCCAGCCGCGTAACCACCCGCAAATATATGGGAGAAATTATTAGGGAAGCGATTAAATTCCGGGGGAATGATGACGGCAACCTGCTGGCGAATTTCATTGATCAAATCCAGTACGGATTTATCGCCACCGGGTGTGTAGTCGTAATGCATGTGCATGTCGAAAAGCGAAAACTCGATCTGGCGCATGGTTTGTAAACCGCTCTGGAAGTTTTTGGCAGCCAGCATTTTGTCAAACAATTCCCGTGGTAACGGCTCACCGGTTTCGACGTGTTTGGTCATGTGCTTGAGCACATTCCATTCCCAGCAGAAGTTTTCCATAAACTGGCTGGGTAGTTCTACCGCATCCCACTCCACACCATTAATGCCGGAAACACCCAGGTCTTCTACTTTGGTTAACAGATGATGCAAACCGTGGCCGAACTCATGGAACAAGGTAATGACTTCATCGTGGGTAAATAGTGCCGGTCTGCCACCTACTGGTGCAGAGAAATTGCAGTTGAGGTACGCCACCGGGGTTTGAATTTCTTTCGCTTTACGCCGGCGCGTAATCACATCATCCATCCAGGCGCCGCCACGTTTGTTCATGCGGGCATACAGATCGACATAAAACTGACCGACCAGTTGACCGGTTTTATCCGTGATATCAAAAAACTTCACATCAGGGTGCCAGACAGGGGCTTTTGAGGGGTTGATTGACAACCCGTAAATGGTTTCCACTACTTTGAACATGCCCGGCATGACCACCGTTTCCGGGAAATACTGTTTCACTTCCTGATCAGAGAAAGCGTAACGCTTCAGGCGCAATTTTTCGCTGGCGAAACCAATGTCCCATGCAGCCAGTTTTTCCATACCCAGCTCTTCACGGGCGAACTGCTGCAGTTCCTCTAAATCACGTTCAGCATAAGGCTTGGCTTTTTTCCCTAAATCATTGAGAAAATCCAGCACCTGCTTGGGGGTTTCGGCCATTTTGGCGGCGAGGGAAATTTCCGCATAGTTGGCAAATCCCAGCATATGGGCTGCTTCCTGACGCAATTTCAAAATCTTGTTGATCAGTTCCGTGTTGTCCCAATCCGGATTTCCAAACTCGGAAGCACGGGTTACATAGGCCCGATACAATATTTCCCGCAGTTCGCGGTTTTCTGCGTATTGCATCACCGGCATATAGGATGGACCGTGCAGGGTAAATTTCCAGCCGGTTTGATTATCGCTGGCTGCGGCTTCCTGAGCGGCTTCCAAGGCATCATCCGGCAAGCCTGCCAGTTCTGCCTTGTCATCCATGATCAGCGAGTAACCATTGGTGGTATCCAGCAAATTTTCTTCAAATTTACTGGATAACTGAGATAGCTCTTCCTGAATCTGCATGAAGCGTTCTTTCTGATCATCTGCTAATTCCGCGCCGCCCAGGCGAAAGTCTCGCAACTCATTTTCTACAATCTTTTTCTGTGCTGGCGTCAGCACCATGTATTCACGGGATGCTTTAATTTGCTTGAATTTCTCGTAAAGCCCCTGATTTTGCGACAGTTCTGCATAATACTGCGTAATTTTGGGGAGATTTTCATTGTAGACTTCACGCAATTCCGGGCTGTTTACCACTGCATTAAGGTGAGAAACCTGACCCCATGCTCGGGATAAATGCTCATTGGCGTCTTCCATCGGGCCAACAAAACTTTCCCAGCTCGGCGCGCTATCTTCTGCCAGCAGGCGTTCAATCAGCGCACGATTTTCTTTCAGCAGCGCTTCTATGGCGGGGCTGACGAGTTCAGGTTTTACTTCGTTAAAACGCGGCAGACCGGAAAAATCGAGTAATGGGTTCATGATTGTTGGCTTTCAGTTAGGCGTAAAAATTCATTATACTATGATGACTTAACAGGAGTTGTATTCATGCACAGCACTTCCAATATCACCCCTCACCATGGCAGTTCACCTGAAATTGCAGCTGGCACTTTTGTGCATCACAGCGCACAGATTATTGGTGAAGTATCCATCGCTGAGCATTGCTCAATCTGGTGTAATGCAGTGATCAGAGGGGATGTTAATAGTATAAATATAGGCAGTGGGACCAATATTCAAGACCTGAGCATGCTGCATGTCAGTCATAAAACACCCCAAAACCCGGAAGGCGCTCCGCTCATTATCGGCAGCCGAGTCACTATCGGCCATAGTGTAATATTGCATGGCTGTACTATTCACGACGAATGTCTGGTTGGGATGGGCTCCATTATCATGGATAAAGCCGTTCTGGAACCTCAGGTACTGGTTGGAGCGGGGAGTTTAGTGCCAGAAGGCAAAGTGTTGCAAAGCGGTTATCTGTATCTTGGCAGACCGGTTAAACAACTGCGGGCACTCACCGCTGATGAGATTGCCTATTTTAATTACTCGGCTGAGCATTATATTAAGCTATATAAAAGTTACGGCGTTTAAACTGATTCAATCCAACCGCAGAGGCGCTGAGGCGCGGAGGAAAACAGATAGTCCTCGATATTCTATTTATCCACCATTTGGTAAATGTTTAGAATAATAAGCTTTGCTGTTCTCTGCGTCTCAGCGCCTCTGCAGGTTAATCACCTGCCTTTTTCAGATTAACTCCTAGTGCGTACTCTCGTACACAACATGCCCTTCTACCAATGTATAGCGCACTTTCCCTTGCAACTCCATTCCCAGGAACGGGGTATTTTTCCCCTGGCTTTTGAGCGCCTTTGGCTCGATCTTCCAATACACTTCCGGGTCGAAAATACATATATCGGCTGCTTGCCCAACGCCCAGGTGACCATTATCAATACCCAATACCTTGGCAGGTTCAACGGTCACTTTTGCCAATGCTTGCACCAGCGGGATTTTCATTTCTGTTGCCCATTTAAGGGTCAATGGCAGTAACAATTCCAACCCGGTAGCACCGGGTTCAGCTTCCGCAAAGGGTAGAATCTTGGCATCATCGTCCACTGGCGTGTGATCGGAACACACGACATCAATGGTGCCATCTTTTAATCCGTTACGTATCGCATCTTTGTCGCGCAGGCTTCGCAATGGAGGGATTAACCGGCAGTTGGAATCAAAAAAACCAATATCCATTTCACTCAAGTGAGCATGATGCACACCAATATCGCAACTGATATCCATACCCTGTTTTTTTGCCGTGCGCACCATATCAATGGCTTCACTGCTTGAAAGACGACAAATATGCACTTTAGCGCCGGTTTGTTTAGCCAATAGCAATATAGTTGAGAGCGCAATGGTTTCCGCACAGGAAGGAATAGAAGGCAGCCCCAGTCGCGTGGCTACCTCGCCATCATGGGCCACTCCGATTTTGGATAACAATGCATCCTGAGGGCGCAACCAGACGGTGTAACCGAAGGTTGCGGCATATTCCATTGCCCGCATCATCACTAAAGTATCGTTCAGCGCAACATCGCCATGAGAAAATGCAATGCAGCCCGCATCATGGAGCTCAGCCATTTCTGTCAACTGCGTTCCAGCCAGCTTTTGCGTTAAAGCGCCTAAAGGGAACACCCGTGCCTGATTCAACCCTTTAGCCCGGTGCTTTAACATTTGTACCAGGCCCGGTTCATCCAAAGGCGGATCAGTATCGGGCGGGCAAACCAGACTGGTCACACCGCCAGCCACTGCCGCTGCCATTTCGCTGGAGAGGGTTGCCTTGTATTCAAAGCCGGGTTCACGCAAACGGGCAGATAAATCGACCAGCCCCGGTGAAACAACCAGACCTGTTGCTTCAACCACGCGGTTTGCATGAAAACCTTCGGGTGCATTGCCAGTGGCAACAATTTTCCCTGCTGCTATAAAAACATCCTGTATGGTATCGATACCATTTTTGGGATCCACTACGCGGCCACCTTTGATGTGGATTTTCATTATGATCCAGCTCCCACCAAAATACTCATTACCGCCATCCTCACTGCAATTCCGTAAGTCACTTGCGGCAAAATAACCGACTGCGCGCCATCCGCCACGGTTGAATCAATTTCGACACCCCGGTTCATCGGCCCGGGGTGCATTACAATTGCATCGGGTTTGGCATACGCCAGTTTTTCTGCCGTCAGGCCATAATATTTAAAATACTCTTGCGCGCTGGGCAGTAGCGCTCCGCGCATGCGCTCATTCTGAAGCCGTAGCATGATCACTACATCCACGTCCTTCAAGCCTTTAGTCATGTCATTGTAAACATGCACTCCCAGCTGTTCTACGCCAGTGGGCAACAAGGTTTTGGGAGCGATGACACGCACTTCGGGTACGCCCAGAATATTAAGGGCATGTATCTGCGAGCGAGCAACGCGGGAGTGCATGACATCACCGACAATCGCCACACGCAGATTGGTGAATTCTTTTTTGAACTTGCGTATGGTAAACACATCCAGAAGGCCTTGCGTAGGATGTGCATGACGACCATCCCCGGCATTGACCACATGTATATGTGGCGCCACATGGCGTGCAATCAGGTGGGCAGCGCCCGATTGCGCGTGGCGTACAATAAACATATCGGCCTGCATGGCGGCCAGATTATCAACCGTATCCAGCAGAGTTTCCCCTTTGGATTGGGAGGAGGCGCTGATATTCAGGTTGATCACGTCTGCTGACAAGCGCTTTGCGGCAATTTCAAATGTAGTACGGGTACGGGTACTGGGTTCGAAGAACAGGTTGAAAATGGCTTTGCCGCGTAGCAGCGGTACTTTCTTCACTTCTCGTTCTGCAACAGAAACAAACGGTTCTGCGGTATCCAGTATGTGCCGGACTATTTCTACCGGAAGCCCTTCAATTGACAGCAAATGCTGCAGTTCACCGTTTTTATTGATTTGCGGGTTATTGAGCATAGGCTTGCTTCCGGCGGTATGTGTAAGTGGGCAACATTATAACTGATCGCGCAACTTGCGCGCCATTAGAGAAAATTCTCTTTTCAACTGGTAGAAGCAACCACTTCTTTCAGTTCTAAAGTCAGTTTGCCATGTTCATCCTGCATTAACTGGATATTTTGGCCTTCTTCCAACGGCAAACTGAACCCGACAAACTGCGCGGAGAAAGGCAGCTCACGTCCGCCCCTGTCTACCAGCACTACAAGCTGAACACTCGCTGGCCGCCCGTAATCAAACAGCTCATTAATGGCAGCGCGAACGGTTCGCCCGGTGTACAGTACATCATCTACCAGAATTACATCACGGCCAGTCACATCAAAGGGCATGTCAGAAGGTTTCACTTCAGGATGCAATCCTTCTTTACTGAAATCATCGCGATAAAATGAAATATCCAGCATGCCTAGTGGTATATCGGCACCAAGCTTTGTGTGCAAAGCCTGTGCCAGCCAGACGCCCCCTGTATGGATTCCCACCAGGGCGCTGTTGGTTGTGAGATGAGGCTTAACTTTCTGCGCAAGTTCCTGCGTCAGCACCTCCACATCAGGTAGTTGCATGTTATTGTCCATCCAGAAAAGTTTGTAAAATATGCTGCGCCGCTACCTGATCCAGCATCGGCTTTTGTTTTTTTCCCCGCACCCCGAGATCTTTCAAGGTTTGTTCCGCTTCAACGGATGTCAATCGTTCGTCAACCAGTGTGGTTTTTATATTAAAACGTGCCTCCAGCCGTCTGGCAAACTTGCGACACAATGCGGACAGGGCATGTTCCGTGCCATCCATATGTGCTGGCAACCCCACCACCAGCAAGACAGGCTGCCACTCCTTGATCAGCGCAGCAATTGACGTGAAGCGTTTTTCGTTGCTTTCTTCGCTGATAGTCGCGAGGGGGTGTGCCATACCTATAGATAATTCACCCAATGCTACACCGATTCGCTTTTCACCAAAATCGAAGGACAGTACGCTGCCAACGGACGGGTAGGTGATCGGAAGGTCTGACTTGCCTGATTCTGGATTCATTCAACTCAAATTGCGATTTACAGTGATGATTTGATTCACGACATTAAGCATGTCCCGCATCTTCTGACAAAAATGCCGGGTTGATACCCAAAATATCCATTGCCGCCTGCAACCGTTCTTCATGAGGCAAATCGAAGATAACATGGGACGATGCTTTAACAGTGAGCCATGCATTTTGGGCAAGCTCCTGCTCCAGTTGCCCCGGCCCCCATCCTGCATAGCCGAGCGTGACCAGTATTTTTTCTGGTCCTTCCCCCCGGCCGACAGCGTGCAGAATATCTTTGGATGTGGTCAAACCCAGATTATTGTTCATTGCCAAGGTAGACTGCCATTCGCCAACCGGCTGGTGCAGCACAAAACCCCGATCCATTTGCACCGGGCCACCATAATTGACTTTAAACTCTTTCAGTTCTTCTGGCTGCAACTCTATTTCAATCTGCTCAAACAAAGCTTGCAACGTCATATCAATGGGCTGGTTGATTACTACTCCCAATGCCCCTTCCTCATTATGCTCACAGATATAAGTGAGGGTTTTGGCGAAATAAGAATCTGCCATGTTCGGCATGGCGATAAGGAAATGATCTGTCAGATTCACGTTTTGCATGTTCATATTATGGCATACATTAATCCAATAGTGAGCTTACTGCACCCCCCATCTGACTGTTTGCCTCAGTCGCAAAGTACTCACATTAAGATAAACTCATCCAAACAAACCTTCTACGGAAAGGTAACGTTCACCCGTGTCATAGCAAAAAGTCAGCACGCGACTGTCTTCTGGAATTTCTCTCAATTTGTTGTTGATTGCAGCCAGAGAAGCACCACTGGAGATACCAATAAAAATCCCCTCTTCTCGCACACAACGGTTGGCAAAATTAAACGCATCTTTAGCGTCCACAGTGATTACGCCATCCAGTATCGACCGGTTCAAAACTTTTGGTACAAAGCCTGCGCCTATCCCCTGCAATGCATGCGGCCCTTTTTCTCCACCACTCAATACGGCTGATTCTGTTGGTTCTACGGCAAAAACCTGAAGTTTTGGAAACTTTGCTTTCAGTATTTCAGCACAACCCGTGATGTGGCCACCCGTCCCGACACCGGTTATCAAATAATCAATACCTTCTGGAAAGTCATCCAGTATTTCCTGTGCGGTTGTTTTGCGATGCGCCTCTGCATTTGCCGGGTTTTCAAACTGCTGAGGCATCCAGGCATTTTCAATTTCTTTTACCATTTCTGTCGCACGTTCAATTGCGCCACCCATCCCTTTTTCCGGCGGGGTCAATTCCAGTTTGGCACCCAATGCGGTCATGTAACGGCGACGTTCAATTGACATAGACTTGGGCATGGTCAAAATTAATTTATATCCCTTGGCTGCCGCCACCATTGCCAAGCCTATACCCGTATTCCCGGATGTAGGCTCGATAATCGTAGTCCCTGCGTTGATTTTACCGGTTCGCTCCGCCTCTTCAATCATTTCCAACGCAATACGATCTTTAATACTGCCACCTGGATTGGCGCGCTCCAGCTTCATCCATACTTCAATGTTTTTGTTAAATAAACGATTAATTCTGACATGCGGCGTATGGCCTATTGTTTCTAATATGGAGGACACTTTCATGCTCTGCTTCTCCTTTTTTCGAATTTTAATAATTATGGGCGAATGCCAATGCAGCATTAATGAATTATTGCTTGGAAAGTACGATGTAAATACCAGATTTAGCTTTTTATATAGCCAGCTAAAAAAGTAATCCTATCTTACTCATAGCATGGATTCAATATTTCCCAGCATCCCAGATCTAGTATTGCTAAGAATATTGCCGGTGCCTTAGTGCTGATAGATGATCGTGCCTGGAATTTAAAACAGAATAGGAAAGATGGTTTGGTAAGTTCAGGGCGCACCTGGTTATACATTGCAGGTGCGCCCTGAATTACGATCAGTTTCTGAAAGTGCCTTCCTTTGTAATCACGGTTAGATCCGTAAACTTTGAACCACTATGGCTTGTCGGACTAAAGCGAACACGGAAACCACCTATATCAGTATCCATTTTTTCTAATGCCTCTACCAGTCTTTCACGGGTCAGATTGCTACCTGCCCGCTTCAAACCCTCTACAAAAGCATTCGCTGCAATAAAGCCTTCCAGACTTGTAAAACCGATAGGGCTTTGCGGTGCGAACTTTTTCATTATCTTATGATATTCCTTCACTACCAGAACTTTCTCATCAAACGGCATCGGCACTACTTGAGAGATTGAAACACCGGCAGCATCTGGCCCTAATTCGCGTGCCAGGGAACGACTTCCAACAAATGATATCGTATAATATTGCGTGTACCCAATAGCCGCTTTCATCTGCTTGACGAATTCAGTTTCAGATTTATACACGCTGATCATGATGATCGCTTGCGGCTTGGCAGCGCTGATTGATTTTACCGCTGCAGTCACGTTGACTGAATTTCGCTCTACCGTACCGGAACCAGCAAGACTCATATTGCGTTTTTTTAACGCGCGCTCGACACCAGCCAGACCAGCCTGACCATAAGCATCATTCTGATAAAAAATCGCTATTTTAGTCAAACCCAGTTTGGTCAGATGATTGACGATTTTTTCAGTTTCATCGTAGTAACTGGCGCGGACGTTAAATACATAACGATTAACTGGATCACGCAATAATTCCGCGCCCGTAAATGCGCCAAAAAATGGCACTTTGCCTTCGGTAAAAACGGGCAGCGCAGCTTTACTGGTTGGCGTACCAACATAGCCAAACAAGGCAAATACGTTTTCTTCTGCAATCAGTTTTTTCGTGTTTTCTACTGCTCGTGCCGGCTCATAGCCGTCATCCAGTGTTTTCAGTTCGATTTTTCGGCCATTCACACCACCTTGTGAATTAACATAATCGAAATAGGCTTTAGCACCATCGCGCATTTCTTGTCCCAGCTCCGCTGAAGGACCACTCAAAACCACGGATTGACCTAAAACAATCGAATGATCGGTTACACCCGTTTCTGCTTTTGCTGTAACGCTCAACGCAAGTGCCAGACTTGCTATCCCAATTCGGCTCAACATATTTAAATAGTTCATATCTAATCTCGTATAATCTTGTAAACAAAAATTAGTCCACTCGCTGACAGCTCAGTACAACAAGTTGAAACTTCAACCGGAAACGCAAGCAGCAGGACTACGAATAGCAAAATAAAAGAGGGCCTCCATTTTTAAGAGGCCCTCTATGCAACCACAATATTAGAATTTATGAATCTACTAATTAAGTATATCATAAACTATTTGTAATATAGAAGATTTTTGTAATTTATTCAAAGTATTCCATTCTATAAAGGGAAATTTCATCTAGCATTTTCGTGGTACATTTTCCGCAACACCATAAATAAAGGCGCCCAGTCATTCTTAATCAATGACTGGGCGCCTTTATGAATATTACAGGTGGTTAAGCGCTATTTACAAATACTTGCCCTTAAGCCTGCTTGTGATAAGAAACAACTGTTTCAACTTCATTTTTTGAACCCAGTAACACTGGCACACGCTGATGCAGGCCTTCAGGTTTCAGTTCCATAATACGTTCACGACCGGTCCAGCTTGCACCACCTGCCTGTTCAACGATAAAGGACATTGGGTTGGCTTCGTACATCAAGCGTAATTTACCTGCCTTGGCAGGGTCTTTAGTATCTTTTGGATACATGAAGATACCACCACGGGTCAGAATACGATGCACTTCAGCCACCATGGAAGCTACCCAACGCATGTTGAAGTCTTTACCACGAGGACCGGTTTTACCTGCCAGGCACTCTTCAACATAACGCTGAACAGGCGCTTCCCAGAAACGCTGGTTGGATGCGTTGATTGCAAACTCTTTGGTATCTTCAGGAATGGTCATTTTAGGGTGAGTAAGCACAAACTCACCAATATCACGATCCAGAGTAAAGCCGTTAACACCATGGCCGGTAGTCAGCACCAGCATGGTGGATGAACCGTAGAGCGCATAGCCAGCACACACTTGCTCGGTACCTGGCTGCAGGAAAGACTCGGCAGTTGCATTGGTACCATCACCCGGGCAACGCAAGATAGAGAAAATAGTACCAACGGAGATGTTCACATCCACGTTACTGGAACCATCCAGTGGATCAAACACCAACAGGTATTTACCACGTGGGTATTGTGCCGGGATGGGGTAGATTTCTTCCATTTCTTCGGAAGCCATCGCAGCCAGGTGACCCGCCCACTCGTTGGACTTGATGAAAATTTCGTTGGTGATCACATCCAGTTCTTTCTGCGTTTCGCCCTGGATGTTTTCAGACTGGGCACTGCCCATAACACCAATCAAGGCGCCTTTATTCACCGCATTGGAAATCACTTTACAAGCTGTAACAATATCATTCAGTAGCGAGGTGAAATCACCGGTCGCGCCGGCGATATGGCGTTGTTCTTCAATAATGAATTGCGTAATGGTAGTGCCGTTATGCATGATAAATTCCTAAGCCTAAAAAAATAAAATATATACGCTAACCCTGGGACCGACAGTTGAATTGGGCTATTACTTAACGCATGACACGAGTCGTATTGGACGCCCCTCACGGCACAGGGCTGAGACAAACGCATCTACTGCGTGCAACTGATGATTTCAGGATTATAAAAAAAAGCGATTATATCATAAATTTTCTCTATGCAATTTATGACCTTAGAAGGAATCGTTACTCGGCACCCATGCTGGACAACTGGTCGCCGCGCGCAAAAATCCATGTGCGGGTGATGCTGAGAATATCGACTTTTTGACGTATCTCTTCCGTGAAAGGAGCATAAGGGGCTGCTAGCCGCACAATACGCACTGCCGCCTGATCAAGCGTTATATGGCCAGATGAACGGTTTATTTCCACATTTTCCAGACTGCCATCGGCTTTGATAGAAACGGTCAACTGCAGGCTGCCATACAGTTTTTGCTGTTTGGCTTCTTCAGGGTAATTGAGGTTACCCACTCTTTCTACCTTGATGCGCCAGTCCTCGACATAACGCGCAAAACTGTATTCTTTTGTTCTGGCACCAACGAACATACGTTTAGGCCGTTTTTGATATGAATCCCAATCTTTGGAAACCTGCGCTTCCAGTCTGGCCATTTCCAGCGCTTTTGCTGCCATCTGCGTTGCATTTGGCGCAACTGATTTTTCAGTGGGTTTCTGTTGCGGTTCTTCTGTTTGATCCTGGCTGAATGTGGACTTAACCTGCATCATCAATTTTTGCGCCTGTTGCTCCAGCGCCTGAACCTGTTGCGCTTTCTGTGCTTCTTCCGGCTGAGGCTGCTGTTTGCTTAAAACCGGCAAAGGACTTTTAGCGCGGCGATCCAGATCAGTATTGCCACCTCCATCCAGATTGGCTTGCGCGAGGGCATCCGCATGGGTTGGTTTGGTAGCGGATTTACTATTCACCAGCACTACTTCCATCGGCGAATTGGCGCTGTCAAACTTTTTAGGGTCCGGTATTTTGAAATTGACCCCAAATAGAAAAATACCATGCAACACTACCGACAGGCTCACAGCAATGGTCAGCTGGGTTGCATAGTCGAATCTTAAAAAATTACGCTGAAATGAGGTCACAAAGCTCACGTGACGGGGTCATCCTTTTAATGAATACTTGGTGCAGTGTAAGCAATCTTCACGCATTTGTCATTGCAACTCGATCCGATGCTTGAATTCGCACCCAAATGCCAAATCAAGCAATTCAACATTGGAAAGCGCTACCTGAACTTGTGTACCAGGTGGTAATTCCGGCATGGAAGGAACACGCGTCACCAGCGGCAGTGTATCGAGCCGGATGAGATTTTCTTTCAGCACGGTCGCACTCGCCTCATTGATACCTTCTTGCAATACATAACGCAAGCACCAGTACCGTTCCATATTTCGCTGGAAACTATTGTAGGCTTCACTCGCTAATTCGAAATCGCTCACCGCGCCGAGCAGCACCTCGCTGTTTGAAGCGTATGGGGCGGGTTCGCCACGTACCAAAGCAATCAATTGGCGCTGATTCAGCAAATCCATGGAACGGCGCAACGGTGAACTGGCCCAGGCATATTGATCCACGCCCAGCCCGATATGTTTGCCCGGTGTCGTGCTTAAACGTACCTTACCGTTAAATTGCGAACGAAAAACCCCAGCTACGCCCTTTTCAGATAACATCTTGGCCCAGCGAGAGTTGACATAAATCATCAGTTCGGACACAACTTTATCTATAGGATTACCCCGTTTCCGGTCAGTAATTGCTATGCGATCATCTTTAACCACAAAGCTGTAATCCGTACCGATGTTACTGCCTTGCTTGCCTCGCCCGATTTCAAGCCGATTTGCCAGCTCCCAGAGAATACCCAGCTCTTTCTTGAACGGGTAATCTGGTCCGCCGCGAGCCAAAGTATCTTCATTAAATAATGGTTCCAGCGTGTCATGCCGTAAATTTGCCGCAATCTTGACGCGTTCAATGCGCGTCACCGATGACACAACTGAATAATCAGCTGACTCTATTTCCAGGTACATGGAAAGAGCGGGGCATGATTTTGTCGCTTCCAGCGTATACGCATTCACCAGCGCATCTGGCAGCATGGTGATTTTATTACCGGGCATATACACAGTAGACAAACGCTCAAGGGCAATTTCATCCAACCGGGAGCCAGGACCAAACCCCAGTGCTGGCGCGGCAATATGAATACCGACTTGCCAGTTGCCATTGGGCAAATGAATCAGGGAAAAGGCATCATCGATTTCAGTTGTCGTTGCATCGTCAATACTGAATGCGGAAACATTGCTTTCCGGCAGATCCTGCGGAATATCAAATTCACCAATTTCACCAAATTCAATTCCTTTGGGGAAATGCTCGAACAGAAATGCGTTGAAATGATAATCATGAGAAGAGGGAATCGCACCACATTTTTCCAGCAGCTTGGGTGGCGTCAACCCCGTATCATGACAAGCCTGTTCCAGGGCCTTGTACTCGATGGTATTTTTATCCGGCCGATACAGCAGCATATTGATTTGCGGCAAGAGTGCTTCCGGGCAAGAAAACCCGGTTAGTTGCGCTGTATATTCCGCCTGTTGCAATGCTTGCAAACGCTTGCGCTCCACGCTGGCAAGCGCGGCTTTCAAAGATTCTTCCGGTGCGGCTTTGTAGTGGCCCTTCCCTTTTTTATAGAAATGCATGGGCGAGCCATGCAGCTTGATCAGCAAGCCTGCGGCTTCTACCGTACTGGGGGCGTGGCCAAAATATTCCAGGCCGAGATCCGCAAATCCGAACTCGTCCTGATTACTGCATTCCCATAAAAAATCAGCATCCAGCTCATCTGCAACGTGCTGAGCTTGTTCCATGAACTCGCTCAGTGCAGGCTTCTCGAATTTGAGCAGAACTGTACCTGCTTTAATTTTGCTGCGTTTGCCGTGCGGCGCTTCAACCTGGAGCGAAGTAGTGTTGTCGGCAAGAACGGCGCCCACTTTAAACCCGCCGTCTTCCTCATAAAAAACATTCATATGGCCTGAAAACCTGACTTCGATTTGAAATAAACTGCCTATTATACCTGAGTGAAAAAGATCACCCGTCAAAAAGCAAGAATACGTGGAATATATTCGGAAAAATGCTGAAATCCGTGGTCTCCACCTGATACCACTATTTGGTGGGCGCCAAGGTATTTTTCAAGTGCCAGCCGATAATCCAGCACTTCATCGCCCGTTTGTACCATGAGTAAATAACGCGCGGGCAGGGTAATCGGTTCCACTTCCAGCGATATAAGTTGCTCCATATGTGCCTGGGTCAACACATATTCTTCCCCTGTATAAATATTACTTTGCGGCCCCTGGTAGTCCTGCAGCAAACCATAGGGTTTTACTGCCGGATTCACCAACACCGCCTTGAGGCCATAATTTTCTGCAAGATATGTCGCATAGTAACCACCTAAAGAACTGCCAACCAGCTTCACTTCATCCTTTGCGCTATGAGCTTCAATGAGATTCTGCAAGATACGAATTGCCTTGGCCGGCTCATACGGCAAATCTGGTGACACAAATTCGCTGGCTTGACCTAGACGCGCCATTTCCTTCTTGAGCAAGCTGCTCTTTAAAGAGGCGGATGAGCTATTAAAACCGTGTATATAAATAATCATTGCCACCCCATTCTTCAGCGCTTTGGAAATTTAAAACATTTTGCCAATATTAAGAGTAAATGCGTCCCGCACCTCATGTTTGGGATTTTTTCACTCTTGGGAATAAATCAGCGCCCTCCGCGTTTACCTGTATAGACAAAGCATCAGTCTGCCTTGCCAATCAAGCCTGATTCAGGCTTACCCTAACTCAATGAGGAGTCAACGATATGTCAATCAAGCTAAACAAATGGATAACCATAATTCCATTCGCCATTCTGGCCACATCCGTTATTTTCAGCCCTGCGCATGCAGATAACCGAGGGGATGATGATAAGTCAGCTTCTATCAAAATATTTGCCCCTGGCAAAGGCGATCTGGCAGGCATTGGCAGCCGGGCTTTTTTGGTTGACCTTTCTATTGGGTTTAACACAGATTTGGCATCTACTGGCGTCACACCTGAGCTAACAGGCCCTGGTCCCTTGCAGAATGCGGGCCCGTTTCCAGGCTCTTTCAGCCTGGGCACTAACCGCGATCACTTCCCTGGCCTGGTAGTGCTGCTGAGTTCCACAAAAATCGGCGCCGGCCCGGGGCACAATCTTTCAAATTTGTTCAACATCAATACGGTTACCAACCAAAGTGCTACCAGCACAGAAATCTGGTCTACCTGGATTATTGGTGCACCTGATTCATTCGGTACAGTCGGAGAAAAAACGCCATCGCACCTGTTTGTGGCTGTCATAGAAGGCACTGCGCCAGATATCGTCATAGATATGGATGGAAACGGTATCTTCGACAAAAAAGACCTGAAACTGATGGGTTACAAGGTGATATCCAATACCCCTCAAGTAGATTTTTTTGTGAATGGCCTTGCCACTGGCTTTTAATTAACCACCCCAGATACGGTGATTAAGCTCCCCCTCAATGACCGTATCTGACTTTACTGGTTACCCAGTGCCTTAAGTAATTTTTCGTGAATCCCACCAAACCCCCCATTACTCATCACAAGAATATGGTCTCCCGGTTGTGCGGTAGCCGCTATCGCTTCCACCAACTTGGACAAATCATTCAAAATAACGGACTTGTCACCTAATGGCTTGAGCGCGGTAGCTACATCCCAGCCAAGATTCTCACCATAGCAAAACACCCGATCTGCTGCTGCCAGACTGGCGGCCAGTGTATCCTTCATTACGCCCATTTTCATGGTATTGGAGCGCGGCTCCAATACAGCCAGAATACGTGCATTGCCCACCTTGGTTCGCAGGCCACACAAGGTTGTTTCGATGGCTGTAGGGTGATGGGCAAAATCATCGTAAACCGTGATGTTGTTTACAACACCTCTCATTTCCATGCGCCGTTTTACATTAACAAACTGACTTAACGCTTCGATCCCAACTTTGGCCGGCACACCAGCATGGCGAGCGGCCCCGATTGCGGCCAGCGCATTATGGCGGTTATGTGCGCCTAACAATGGCCATTTCAGATCACCCTGTTTTTCACCTTTGAAGCTGACTGCAAACTGCCCTTCAGCAGATTGCTCTGATGCCTCCCAGCCATCGACTGCGGATAGTTGTTCCACCGGCGTCCAGCATCCCCGCGCCAATACACGTTTAAGGCTTTCTTCAAAACCATTCACCAGAACCAGCCCATTACCCGGCACTGTACGCACCAAATGATGAAATTGCGTTTCAATCGCGGCCAGGTCCTGAAAAATATCGGCATGATCAAATTCCAGATTATTAAGAATAGCTGTTCGCGGGCGATAATGAACAAACTTGGAACGCTTATCGAAAAACGCTGTGTCGTATTCGTCTGCTTCAACCACAAAAAACGGAGAATCAGTCAAGCGTGCAGACACACCGAAATTCTGGGGGACACCCCCAACTAAAAACCCCGGATTCAGCCCCCCGCACTCCAACGCCCAAGCGAGCATGGCACTGGTGGTAGTTTTACCATGGGTGCCCGCCACAGCCAGTACCCATTTATCCCGCAACACATTTTCTGCCAGCCATTGAGGTCCGGAGATATAAGGTAAGCCGCGATTAAGAATTTCCTCCATCAGCGGATTGCCACGGGAAACCACATTGCCGATGACAAAAACATCCGGCTCCAGCTTGATTTGATCCGGACTGAATCCTTCCACCAACACAATACCCTGCGCTTCCAACTGGGTACTCATAGGTGGGTAAACATTGGCATCACAGCCAGTCACTTTGTGACCTGCCTGTTTGGCCAATACTGCAATACCTCCCATGAAGGTACCGCAGATTCCGAGAATATGAATATGCATACTTAAATCGATTTCCGGTGAAAAAACTAAAAAACCCTTACAGCAACCAGTTATACCACTTGCTTTAACAAGCTGCATTTTATCAGTATTATCATCGACGATAATTATTGAATTAATATACAATCCAATAAAACCCTCACATTTTATTCTCTTTAGTTTATGGCCTCATCAAAACCTGTATCTGAACTTGCACGTGCAACGCTATTGCATTTAACCGAGTTAGGCTTAACCCCTACACCCGAAAATTATTCAATGCATTACTATAAAATATCTGGTGAAACACCCCCCGAAAAACTTAGCCAGGCAGACAATCCCTGTTTAGAAATTATGCTATTGGTGCGGACATCGCTGGATTCCATCACCCATACAACCGCAAACTGCGCCTCTGAAATAGGAAAACAGAATCAGGAAATACGTCATTCCATTGATGATTTAAGTGCCGCGCAAGAAAAACAGGAAATGTTGAAAATTCTTGCCAACATTGTTGAAAAAGCGAATGCGATATTTGGCACAGTAGAAAGCTCGCGAAATGAATTACTCGCCACAAAACTATCACTGGATAGTTTAAATGCAGAGCTTCAAGAAACGCGTCTTCAGTTGAACGAAGACCCCTTGACTGGCGCTCAGAATCGCCGTGCTATGGACAAGATACTAGCCCGTGAAGTCGCGCTTTCAATACGAACAGGCGCTCGCCTAAGCGTCACTATGATCGACATTGATCACTTTAAAAAAATTAACGACGACTATGGGCATGATGCGGGTGACAAGCTGCTGCTGCACTTAACCATGGTTGCCAAATCGGTTTTACGGGAGAGTGATGTGCTGGTTCGTTATGGCGGGGAGGAATTTTTGCTTATTCTGCCGGATTCAGATACTAAAGGGGCAGAATTTGTGCTCAACCGCTTGAAACAGGTTATCCAAAAATCTCCCTTAATTTATAACGACAAGTCAATCAAGATCACTTTTAGTGCCGGAATAGCCCAACTCAAACCAAATGAGAATGGCCACGCACTCACTTTAAGAGCAGACGCGGCCCTTTACGCTGCGAAAGATGCAGGAAGGAATTGTTTTAAATTGGCGGCTGAATAATCGAGATTAGAACCCATACCGAACGCCAATATAGCCGTAAATTTACGCCACTTGATCCTATCTATTACTGCAGCTGAAAATTGTACTTCAATCTCGCTAATTTTCATTAAAGTAATCTGAAAATAAGCCGCTAGTTGTTTCATGAAAAACAAACACACTAGTGCCGGGGCTATCGCCACGGCGCAAAAACTGGAATCGCAAGCTATCTCATCCTTCATTGATGAAGGAAATGCGCTCTATGATCTGGGAAAATATACAGAAGCACTGGATAGCTTTCTCAAAGCAAAAGACCTCTTTGGTAGTAATGCATCCAGCAAAGGAAAGCGCGCCGCAATTTGCCACTACAATATTGCCCGTGCCTATGATGCCCTCGACAAGATCGAAGACGCCATTGCTCATTACAATACCGCTATAGAAATTACGCCGCGTTTTCCCGAAGCACACAGTAATTTAGGCACCCTGTTGAATCAACAGGAAAAATTTACGGAAGCTTGCGAACATTTCAAAAAAGCCATTGCCGCCAACCCGCTGTTTCCCTCTCCTTTTTTTGGTTTGGGTGTCGCTTTACAAAACCAGGGTGACAACACTAATGCCGCTTTTGCCTACCAGAGAGGTCTCACGCTCAACCCGGATTTTTATCCTGGATGGGTTAATCTTGGCATCATTTGCCATGGCATAGGCAGCTTTGATGTGGCCGTCAATTGCTATACTGAAGCAATTGCCTTGTCTCCAGACAATCACGAGCTTTATTTCAATATCGGTTTAGCTTATATGGGTGCAGAACTATTAAAAGAGGCTATCGCTTCTTTTAGCAAAGCAATCGAATTGCGGCCTGATTACGACATAGCCCGGGATGCTTTACAAGAGGCCATATACTTCAGCTTACCTTCCTGAACTTAGGAAGTTGCAACGACTCTGCCATAATTTATCCATCAGCAAAATCATTGGAAATAACACCAGCCATCAGTCCACTGCTTATCTCATAAACATCTGAACTCAAACCTTACTAAAGCGTCCTAGTGACAGCTAATTGTATGGTTTCCAGTTTTTTCACCATCTGATCTTTTAATAATAAAAGCTCCTTGGCCAAGTCTCTGGGTTTTTCACTTTCGCTTTCATGATTCAGACGAACAATTTCAGCCCCAATTGCATGCACCCTGGTATGGAGTGCTTCAAGTTCCGAGAATTCAGTCAAGTGGCCATATCTTTCCTTTCCTTGCCGGTCATACCATTGCCCAAAACGACACACATGCTGATCTGCGATTTCCCCTTCCATTAACAATAGCGGCAGGTCTTCCACCGACATTACGACCTGGTCAATCCACTTGATGTGCTCATATTGCGCCACTATCAGTGGAAAATCAGACAGCTCCCAACTGATATCCGCCCATTGTGCCCAGCTGGGGTCCGGCTTATATTGCTCAACCCAATTCAGAACTTCTGCTGGCGGCATTGGCCGGGCTATACCGTACCCTTGTGCCTCATCACACCCTAACCGCAACAGCAATACACCGTGCTCGACTGTTTCAACCCCTTCAGCAATGACCCCTCGATTAAACACTTTGGACAAACTGATGACCGCTTCCACCAAAGCAAGATCTTCCTGATCATCCAGCATGTCTCGAACAAAAGATTGATCGATTTTAATGATATTTGCCGGGAGTCGTTTCAGATAAGTCAAGGAAGAATAACCCGTGCCAAAGTCATCCAGCGCGAAATTTACCCCCATTTTCTGGCACTCAGTGATAACAGAATGCACATGCTGGATATCACCCAACGCTGCGGATTCCAGAATTTCCAATTCCAGATATTGTGGTGGCACTTCAGGGTAAAGTGACAAAGCTTTCTCTATCAGACTGACAAAATCAGGTCGTTGAAAATGCCGCGCAGCGATATTCACACTTACTGGCCAAACCTCTCCCTGACGCAACCATTCCTGCATCTGCCGCATGGCTTCATGCAGCACCCATTCACCTATTTGCACAATCATGTCAGATTGTTCTGCCAAAGGTAAAAACGCCATTGGCCCGATCAATCCGCGATCCGGGTGGTGCCAGCGCAACAACGCCTCCATGCCAACTACCCGCCCAGTACGCATGTTGACTTTAGGCTGATAAAACAACCGCAGTTCATTGCGGTGCAATGCCTGACGGATCTTGTCCAGCTCCTGATTACGGGTTTGCTGCTGCATATCCTGGTCGGCATCAAACAATTGAAATCGATTTCGACCAGCCTGCTTGGCTTGATACATTGCCTGATCTGCGTGTCGCAACAACGTATCAGAATCCGCATCATCCAGCGGATAAACAGCCACACCAATGCTGGCAGAAATTTTTACGGGTTCTTCGTTGATCAGATACGGCTCAGAAACGGCGGTTAAAACACGCTCCAGCGCCGCTTCCATTGCATCCATATCGTTCAGGTCGCTAATCAGCAATACGAATTCGTCCCCACCCAGACGAGCCACAGTATCCCCACCTCGAACTGCCTTCTCAAGTCGTTCTGCCACTTCGATCAATAGACGGTCCCCCTGCTCGTGACCGTGACGATCATTCACCGGTTTAAATTCATCCAGATCCAGCAGACACACTGCCAGCAACCGATTTTGCCGGTGTGCATTGGAAAGGGCGCGTATCAACCGGTCCGCAAGCAATACCCGATTGGGCAGGCTGGTCAAAGTATCATGGCCAGCCTGCCAAGTAATTTGCTCTAACAGTTGCCGTTTTTCGCTGACATCATGAAATACCAGTACACAGCCCAGAATATTACCTTTGCGGTCTCGAATCGGCGCTGCCGAATTCTCAATGGCTATTTCCTCGCCATTTCTTGCCTGCAGCATAATATTTCTTGCGCTCACGGCCTTGCCTTCAACAATGATCTGTTGCATTAAACTTGCCACGGGTGTTTTCGTTGTTTCGTTAACAATAGGGAATACGGCTTCCAGCAACTGCCCCTTCGCTTCAGCAGCCTTCCACCCTGTCAGCTTCTCAGCGGCCGGATTGATTGCTTCTACCCGCCCCTTTGTATCAGTCGAAATGACCGCATCACCTATAGAGGAGAAAGTAATCTCGGCACGTTCCTTTTCCGCAAACAGCAGCGACTCCGCCTGCTTACGTTCAGTTATATCTACTATGGCACCGATAATGCCCGCAAGACTGCCGTCTATATTGGTA
Source organism: Sulfurirhabdus autotrophica (assembly GCF_004346685.1). Lineage (NCBI taxonomy): Bacteria > Pseudomonadati > Pseudomonadota > Betaproteobacteria > Nitrosomonadales > Sulfuricellaceae > Sulfurirhabdus > Sulfurirhabdus autotrophica. Next base: position 30,563 of record NZ_SMCO01000007.1, on the reverse strand, counting down.
AAAGTGGCTTTATAGTAAATCGTATCCCGCCATTCGCCACCGCTTACAGGAATTGAAATCTCATAAATTTGCTTGCCTGGCTGTTCCATTAATGCCAGATCCTTCTCCCGATGCGCTTTTGCAATATCAGGCGAATCCGGGTACAAATCCACCAAACGCTTATTCAGCAGACTTTTTCCAGAAATTCCGAACAGTTTTTCCCATGCTGCATTGAAGCTTAGATAGCGTTCATCCACATCTTTTACAAAAATAGGTATTGGCAATACGGCCAACAGTTGCTGCATAAAATGCAACTGCTCCTGCAATGCATGATGGCTTTCCTGCTTCGACTGCAGCAACTGCTCTACTTCTTCTGCCATATCGTTAAATGCGGTTACGGCAGCATTGATTTCAGCAGCGCCACGCACCTGCACACGTACCTTCCGATCTCCACGCTTGAAGCGATCTGCAGCAGATGATAACTGTCGCAGAGTAGCCAAATTGCCATGTAACACGAGGCTAATCAGAATAAAAATACAAATAATTACCACGAAAATAGTCTTTACCTGACTGGTAAAGCGAGTCCATATTTTATTGATCGCTGGAACAGGGGTAGTATCAAGCTGCAGCTCACCGTAATTCTCACTGCCGTATGTTATTGGGGAAGCAGAAGTTACAGGGGCAATGCCGACAAACCGAACAAACCAGGCGGGGGCTTCCAGCGGAGTCGGCGTGGGGTCATTAAGTATGAGCGTATTATTGAGATAATGCCACCGAATGGAATCAAGATTGACGCGCGCTTTGGTTTGCAGGCTCAATGTTTGTTTTATTGCGGCATAGTCCCCAATAATGGATTGTTCGACCAGTAGCGGCGTTAAATACAGGTGCAACTCACTTAACTCGTCCTGGTAATTGGATATTGCAGCTTCCCTTTCTTCTGCAACCAAATAGTAAGACCGCACACTTCCCGCAGAAACAAGAATCAAAGCAATGGGCAACAACAAACGAACGCGCAATCCCATTCTGCGCCAATATTGTTTGACTCCGGCCTTCAAGCGCATCAGTTATTCTCGGACCAGTGTGTGTTGATAAAAGTGACGATAATTATCGTAATCCTTGTTTTCTGCCGATACAAAGCCAAGCGTTTGCTCGCTTTGCAGCATATCAGACGCAGTTTGAAGAATTTTCTTTCCTTCGGTATCCTTTGCCATCAGTATCAACGCCTGCCGCACTTTTTCGACCTTATCATGCGAAATGCGGGGGTTAGCCATTACTGGCAAATTAAGATAGGCCTCAGACGTATACAAGATTCGATACTTGATTTTTTCACGCCTCGCATAGTTTTCCATGACCTGACTATTCACGCCGGCTGCAGCGACAGCCCCCATCATCAGGCGCGCCATGGATGATTCCTGATTACCTGTGAAAACAGGTTTAACGTGTATACCTGCCCTTAATAATCCATCCATCGGCACCCAATAGCCCGTAAAGCCATCAGGTGTTGGAAATGCCACTTCCTTGCCTTCAAGATCTGCAAGGGCTTTGATCGAGGAAGCTTCCAGGGTTACAACCTGCCCCATGATGCCCTGAGTATTAAGGCGCGCGATCACCTTATAACCCAATTTATTCCGATCGGGCGTAAAAAGATGGTTGGTATAGACGAAATCAAACTCACCGTTTACGGTCATTTTCGTTGTTTCAGCCGCCGTCTTACCCATTTTCAAGGACAAGGGCACACCGCTTTTCTCACTTACATAATGTAAAATTGGATTCCATAATTGTGCAGTAAGAATGACGGACCGGTGATTGAGAACGCCAAACTGCAATGTATCCGAGGCTAATGTCTGCAAGGGGAAAGCCCCAAAAACAATGAACACAAACATACAAATGTGAGACACTGCGCGAAGAATCATCGTTGCTCCAATTGTGTCAATATTTGGCAATCACATAACATGAAATTGCGGACAACAATGCCCTGGCAAGACAAAATGCTCGCTAAGCTATACAACGGCACAAAGCAGCTGATCTTTAGGTATTCCTTGTTCTTGCAGCCATTCTCTCACTTGGCTCACAAACACTTCAGGTCCGGCTAAATAAACATCAAACGCAGATAAATCCGGATGATCATGCCCTATTTTTTCCAGCATCTCACTGATACTCTCATCACTTAATGCATCTGCTGATACTTCTGTGTAATGAAAATTGTCCAGTGCATCCGCCCAGGAACGGCAAATATTGGACTGATAGTGGCCTCCGGTAAAAGTAGCCATCCGATATAAATAGATATCTTCTACTGTATCGATCGCCATAGTGTGTTCAATTAAACTTTTTATCGGTGCAAAACCACTATTGCAGGCAATCAGCAATGGAGAACGAAGTGATTCGTCGTGCATGACAAAGTCACCAAAAGGGCCTTCTACTGTAACAGTATCGCCACTTTTAAGCCCTTTAAAAACCCGCTGAGCGAATGCATCATGGGGCAAATTGCGAATGTGAAATTCCAGATTTCTGTCATCACAGGGGCAACTTGCCACTGAATAGGCCTCTCCCCCGATTTCACCGACACTGAGTTTCACGCTTTGCCCTGCCAAAAATCGCAAGCGGTTAGTCCGAGGCGTTTGCACTCGCAATCGCATAACTTTATCCGTCAACGGTTCGAGCAGTTTCACTCTGGCCTGTATTTCCTGAACAGGAATATCACCCGGACGCGATGCTTCCAATGCTTCGACTATGAGATCAGTGACCGCAGTATGGGAGCACATCAGTGCATATCCCATATTTTTTTCCGCTTCACTCAGCACATAATCATGATGACGCACTTTCTTGGATTGCCCGGAAACAATTCTGGCCTTGCATAAGCCACAGTTTCCGCTGCTACAGCCATAGTTGAGCGCCAATCCTGAGCGCAGAGCGGCTTCCAGTATGGTATCTGCACCATCAACAAAGAACTCATGCCGGCTGGGTTGTAAAATAACATGCGCAGAAACAACGCGAAGGTAGTCATCCATCACATCTAGCGTATCGGGCGCTTTAGTATCCAAAACTTCCTCCAGTTGTTGATTCAGCCAACCTGAAAGCTCTTCAAACTCAGACGGTGTATCCGGAGCACCAGTCTCCAGAATGACTCGCAAACGATCTTGTGTACGAACAACAATCGAATGATATTGCTGCAAATGGGTTCGCACATCGGCCAGCTCTCTACTTTGTTCATAAAGCCGGGCGGCGAGCACTTCTTTATTTGGTAATGCACGTTCGCGGACACGCTTGGCGAATGCCTCTTCCTTAATTTGCTCGAGACGTTCAATAACCAGATCTTCTTCAAACTTGGTGTCGGGATAGGCGAGCAGCAAATCCTTTGTGGCTACCATCCCGTCAAATGATGGCAAACCGCCATCCTGAATTCTTTTTTGCAGCGCCCCGCGAGAAACACCTAGAAGACGCGCGGCTCTGGACAATGGCAATAACTGTGACATACCCCTCCTTGATTACAAGGCAGCTTGCATAAGCAGCTGTAGAGTGCTTAATTGTTATTATGTTTTAACCAACAGGTAAAATCTTAGGATGAATCAGCCCATTAAACAAGAGTAACCGTCAATTACCCTGTTTTCCCCTCTCTTCCAAAGCTTCCTGAGCCGTTTCCCGAACCTCAGCATCATCATCATTCAATGCTTTTCTTAAGTACGGGATAACCTCGTTGCTGCCAATTAAAGTAAGAAAATGACAAGCGTCGGCCCGGTTTAATCGGCTTGGATTTTGCAGCATTTCACCCAGACCAGGGATCATGCATTCGGTTAATCCTGTGCCTTGAAACTCTTCAAGCACTGCCCCGATTCCAATACGCACAGCCATACTGGCATTTTCATCCAGTAATAAATCAACCAGCAGTTTCGCGTATTGGGAATTTTGCTTGATCATGCGTTCAACCTTGTCCCGCTTACCTGATTTCAGCATTTCGTAGAAATACGTTTTTGTGCCCAAATCACTGCCGCCAAAATCTACCCAACGACGGAGTTCCCCCAGAGAAAGCAGCCCTTCCAGTTCATATTCTCCAATTCGCACCCAAGGCACGGTTTTTACATTGAGTGTTTTTGCCAGTTCCGGTTCTACGCCAATATTAACGATCTGAAGCTGACCAATTTCGCCGTTTTTTACCATCAGGCAAAGATGATTCAACACGGATGGGCAATGAGGGCATCCTTCTGCCAGCATCAGCAATATTTTCGGGAGTGCGGATTGTTGAGTTGTTTCCACTTTGATTTTCCTGAATTAGCTATTAAAACTTCAGGCAGACTGGATCCATGCAAGGCATTTTTGCAAACTGTTTGCTCTTGCCGTCGCAACCTCATAGATCCCTGCTTTATTACACCGTATAATTATTGGACTTTCACGCCAGGAACTCAATGTAATAAATGAAAGTTGCCAGATCACGTCAGTTCCTTCATATTAACAACTTCATTGTCACTCAGAATTGCACTCAGGATTTAACATATGTCGCTCAATCTCAAAAACGAAGAAATCGCCATGCTGCGTGGTGAACTGGAAATGCTGATGCGAGAACGTCAGGCACTATTGCGTATTGCCGGCTCCGCTGCAGTGTTTATTGCTGAACTAGACCCGGAAGTACTGCCGGAAGAAACCTACGAAGCCGCAGAAATGCTGGCCGAATGTTTGAATGAAGCGTCAGAAGAAACCATTAATGATGCGTTAAGTGTGATGAAAGCTGCAATCACAACTGAACAACCTGCGCTATAAATCGCTTAAGTTTTTTTGGCAACATCAACCAAATAAAAAAGCCACCGCATTCGCGGTGGCTTTCAAAGTGTTCCTAGCGTTGCTTAAGGCGCTTGGATGTTTGAAGCTTGCTTGCCCTTAGGACCTTGCGTAACTTCAAAACTTACTTTCTGGCCTTCTTTCAGGGTCTTGAAACCACCCATCTGAATTGCGGAGAAGTGTGCGAACAGATCTTCACCACCATCATCAGGGGTAATGAATCCAAAACCCTTAGAATCGTTAAACCACTTAACTGTGCCCATTGCCATTGTGTAACCCTCAAGATTGAAAATCGGGAAAATCCCGTAAAATGTTTAAATCTCAAGGCTGCGAAAGGCTAAAACCAATACTACATAGAACTTGAAACCAAACATCAAATGGCTTTTTACGCTTATTAGCCTGTTAAGTCAACTATTATTTACCTACCTGCAGCCCTTTATCTTGGCCTCAACGTACGTATAAACAAGGATTCAACCTATTCAATTTAATCAGTCCAAAGATTCTGTACTGATGACAGCCAGCATACTATGGCGCTCACCAGGCGCTAGCGTCACGACATTTTCAAGTGCATTCGCCGTTTCTACACAGACCATTTCTCGGTGTCCTTCAGGACCAAAATCACCCATTTTGTCCGCTTTTTCAGTCCATGGATTCCAGACTACTGTGGAACGACTACCCTTTTTAGCAATACGAATTCTGCGCTTGAATCCGCGATCTTCAATCAAACAATCTGCCTCCGTATTCAGATAAACACGGTCTACTTCGCTTTCAATCTGTATCGCGCCTTCTTGATGTTTGCTGGCAAAATCTGCTACTTTATCCAGGTAGTCAGTCTTTTCCAGTCCAAGAATCGCCATATCAGCCACATCGCTGATGTTAAAATAGGTATGAAGCGCCTCGCCAATCACCAAAGGCGTACTACCATTATTGCTTGTCACCAACTCAACGCTCAGTGCCTTGCCAATTGTCACAATCAGCAGAACAGGAGAGGCATGTGGCCATTGCGCACGGGTCGTTTCTGTTTCCGCCAAGCCAAATTTAATTTGCGTATCACCCTCATTTACAGCAGCCGTTTCCAGCACATCCCACATTACCGTTCGCGCATATCCATGGGCAGGGTAGCTCGCTTCTGAAGGGTGCGGTCCAAACCATGGCCAGCATACCGGCACACCGCCTCGAATGGATTTACCTGGCGCAAATTTGGCAAATTTCGATAGCCACAATACAGGCTCCTGACCACGCGGCTGATAGGTCATGACATGCGCGCCTTGCAACGCGATAACAGCTTCCGCATGCGCATTGGCAATCTCGGCAACAATCAAACCTCCAGGGCCTTCCTTGAATACCAATTGACCAGATATGGAAAAGCGTTGATTGAGTGCGTTTAGATCAGCGGGTTGCATGAAAGACTCCTGGATAGTTAATGGCGTATTGTCGCCGAAAACTATCCAGTCGCCTAGAGCAGTTTGTTACTATGTGTACCAGAAAATCAGTGAACTCACTCAACGCTGCCGAATGAATTATCTTTACTGTACGGAGGAGGGGGCAAACCAGCGAGTCGGCTCCCCTGATTGATTGGCCCTGCGGGAAATAGTTGAAATAGATATTTTCTGCCGCCACGCGCACCAAAAGGTTCCTCCAGCGCTCTCAGCATTTTGGTGCCGGTCATATCGTGTCCATGTAATCGATAGTGGTCGCGTAGCAGGTGAAGTACTTCCAGATGTTCAGCAGTCAGTTTGATGTCCTCCTTGGCAGCCAGTTTTGCGGCAATGTCGTCAGACCAATCCGGAAGATCATCCATACGCAATTCAGGATCATAATGAAGTACCTCTTCATTGGCCGTCATTTTATTGATATCCAGCATTTTCTTCTCCTCTCCTACATTGAAAAAAGCGAAACATGTTTTTACCTGTATTACCATTCGCCATACCAAGCAAAATTAAAGCTCATATATACTTAATAGGTCAGGTTGGCCTAACATTCAAGTCTGGTCTTCAAGTCCGAGGTTTGGTTTTTTTTGGACATTTCCTTCAATTCACCACCATGGGAGACAAAATGGCAGAACTAAATGAAACCAACAACATGGCCCTGTTTTGCGATTTCGAAAACGTAGCGCTGGGTGTTCGGGATGCAAAATACGCCCAGTTCGACATCAAAAAAGTACTTGAGCGACTGTTATTAAAAGGCAGTATTGTCGTCAAAAAAGCGTATTGCGACTGGGATCGTTACAAGGATTTCAAAGCGCCTATGCACGAGGCTTCTTTTGAACTGATTGAAATCCCCCATGTTCGTCAATCAGGAAAAAATTCTGCCGATATTCGCCTGGTGGTTGATGCGCTGGACTTATGTTACACAAAGTCCCATGTGAAAACTTTCGTCATTATCAGCGGTGACTCGGACTTCTCGCCACTAGTCAGCAAACTGCGGGAAAACAATAAAATCGTGATCGGGGTTGGTGTCAAAAATTCTACTTCAGACCTGCTAATTGCTAACTGTGACGAATTCATCTTCTACGATGATCTGGTTCGCGAACAGGAAGCAAAAAAACAAACTCAAAAGAAAGCGGCGGCCAAACCCGCAACTGCGGTTAAAAACGTAAAGAAAGTGGAAGAAAAAAAGCAGGAAGCCATCGATCTTATTACAGAAACTATTTCAGCCCTGACTGCAGAGCGAAATGAGGGTGAAAAAATCTGGGGTTCCATGATCAAACAGGCACTAAAACGACGCCAGCCGGGATTTAGCGAATCCTACTATGGTTTCAGTTCTTTCAATAAACTGCTGGAAGAGGCTCAGGCCCGGCAGTTTTTAGAGCTTGAACGGGAAGAAAAATCCGGGCAATACATTGTGCGCCTGTCAGAACAAGCATAACTAGGACTGACTTCGGTAAAAAATCAGTAGTGACTCTTCAATACCAAAGGCGGCTCATCCAGCAGAGCCGCCTGTTCACGCAGGCCCAGTATCTGATCCTGCCAGTAATGTTGTGTATTAAACCAAGGGAAAGCCACCGGAAAGGCTGGGTCTTCCCATCTTTTAGCCAACCAGCCTGAATAATGGATCATGCGCAGGGTGCGCAGCGCTTCCAGCAGGTGCAGCTCTGCCGGATTAAAATCACAAAATTCTTTATACCCTTCCATAACGTGCAACAGTTGGGCATTCTGGCTGGCTCTGTCGCCTGAAAGCAGCATCCAGATATCCTGTATGGCTGGACCCATGCGGCTATCGTCAAAATCCACAAAATGCGGGCCCGCATCCGTCCATAAAATATTGCCGGGGTGGCAGTCACAATGCAAACGAATATTCTCAATCTTGCCAGCCCTGGCATAGGCGGCGCGAACGCGCTGAAGAATATCTTCCACGACGCTACGGTATGCCGGCTCCAAATCCATCGGAATAAATTGATTTTTCAGCAGAAACCGCAAGGGCTCATCGCCGTAGCTTCCAATATCCAGCGCAGGGCGATGCACAAACGGCGAAATCGCTCCCACGGCATGTATACGCGCAATAAAGCGCCCCATCCATTTCAAGGTATCGGGATGATCCAGTTCCGGAGCCCTACCCGGCCTGCGCGGGTACAATGCAAACCGAAATCCCTCAAACTGATGCAGCGTGTTTCCATTTGCATCCACAAGTGGCGCTACAACGGGAATTTCGCGCTCAGCCAGTTCTAATGTGAAAGCATGGTCTTCAATAATCGCTTCGTCAGACCAGCGACCAATGCGATAAAACTTGGCCACAACGGGTTCGCTCTCGTCAATTCCAATCTGATAGACACGGTTTTCGAAGCTGTTCAAGGCAAGCAGCCTTCCGTCGCATCGGTAGCCCACACTTTCCACCGCATCCAGCAGACGGTCCGGAGTTAAATCCTGATACGTAACTTCAGTACTCAAAACGGTTGCTCAACATAGTTAGAAGCCAAAATACATTCCCAGTCCATAATAATTGATGCGCTCGTTATAAAACTGCCCATGGGGCGCGTAACCACTGAATACTTCTGCCATCAGGCGCATGCGGCGACCGCCTGGATCTGGCTGTCCAACCTCGAATCCTGCTTTGAGACTGGTATCAATTGACCAGCCATGCTCCTGAAAGCTTTTGAGATCCAGACCAGCCACAAAACGGCCAATGCCCCAGTAGTTTGTAGAGCCGATATATTCTCCTCCGCCATGCAAACTGATCCGATCCAGATTCGCAGGCTCCCGGTGCAGCAGATATTCGCCACCAAAATAGGCCCGCCAGTTATCCCATTTCTTTGAGGTGATGACTTCCACGGCTTCGTAACTCAGATTAACCCGTTCAGGTTTCACACGCAGAAGATATTCATCACCTAGATGAGAACTTTGGTGGTAAAGGCGAACTCTTGCAGAATAATCGCCTCGACGATACGTTATGGGCAACCCGATGATGTAATCCGCGTTAACGAGATCGCTGGATGGTGCATCCAGATCGAACTGGGCGAACAACCCACCAGACAAGCTTATTTGCAAACCATCACCCGGTTTTTCACCTTGCAACCGGTAAAAACCAAAACTCTCGCCAAATCCAACTGCTCCGGTATTAATGGTCGTTCCGGAAATGTCATAACGTCGATAGCTGACAAAAAACTGAGGTTGTTTAGGGTCGGCAATGAGCGGGCGAAAGAGATCGCCTGTTGGCAAAGGAACCTTGCTCTGCGTGACTGCAAGCGCTTTATACAATCTCTTGGTCTTTACAGGCATTTGGGCTTCTGGCTTGTCATTTACAAAATTCAGCCCCTGCAACCCATCAATGTCGCGTAACTCTTCTCTGGCCTGGGCTTGTCTGGCTGAACTTCCCTCGGGTAGCGTCAGTGTTGCAGTTCCCTGCTGCACATCCAGGGCGTAACTACCTCGCTCCCAGTTCAACGACCGCTCCAGAATGGATGTCAGATATCCTTTCAAATAGTCATCAGATATTTGCGCTGCTTGCGCCGTGCCTTGCAAGGCAAGTACTAAAAAAAACAGCCTAATAATACCGGCCAACTGATTGCGCTTAACCATGCTGACATTCCCGACAAACGATACTAGTTATCTTCTGTTTTAACCCTGTGGTGCTTTCCAGTTCCAATGGATAGTGCCACAGGGTTAGTTGGCTTTAGTTTGTGTCATACCCCAGATTGGGAGCCAGCCAGCGCTCTGCTGTTTCCAGATCCCACCCTTTACGTTTGGCGTAGTCTTCTACCTGATCCTTTTCAACTTTAGCCACCGCGAAATAGCTGGATTCAGGATGTGAAAAATAGAAGCCACTCACTGCAGCAGTGGGCAGCATGGCAAAACTTTCCGTTATGGTGATGCCCGCATTTTCCGGTGCCTGCAACAAATCAAACAACGGGCCTTTTTCTGTATGATCAGGACAGGCCGGGTAGCCGGGAGCAGGGCGAATTCCACGGTATTTTTCTTCGATCAGATCTTCGTTGCTCAGATGCTCATCTTTCGCATAACCCCAGAATTCACGGCGGACACGTTCATGCATCAATTCAGCAAAAGCTTCCGCTAACCGATCTGCAAGGGCTTTCAGCATAATGGCGTTATAGTCATCATGATTTTTTTCAAATTCAGCCACGCGCGCATCAATACCAATACCCGTGGTCACGGCAAAGGCGCCAACATAATCTTTTATACCGGTTTCTTTTGGCGCGACAATGTCCGCCAGACACATGTTCGGGCGGCCAGGTGGTTTTTCCATTTGCTGACGCAAGCTGTGGTACGTCATTTTTACCTGACTACGCGTTTCATCTTCATATATTTCAATATCGTCACCAACCCGATTGGCCGGGAACAAACCAATCACACCACTGGCTTGCAACCACTTTTCTTCAACAATGCTTTTCAGCATGGCTTTGGCATCTGCGAATAACTTGGTTGCCTCAACGCCAACCACTTCATCCTGAAGAATTTTGGGGTATCTTCCATGAAGTTCCCACGCCTGAAAGAATGGTGTCCAATCAATGTGTTTGGCAATTTCAGCCAGTGAGTAATCCTTGAATACTTTCAGACCAATAAAAGCAGGTACCGGAGGTGTATAGCTTGCCCAGTCTGTCTTTAATGCATTTGCACGTGCTTCTGCCAGAGTGAATCTTTTTGAAGCAGATTTTTTGTTCTTATGTCTGTCACGGACTTGCGTATAGTCCTGTTTAACACTTTCAATATAGTCAACACGCAACTCAGGGCTAAGTAAGTTAGTACACACACCCACAGAACGCGAGGCATCCTTCACATAGATTGTTGGTCCGCTATAGTTAGGTTCGATTTTTACTGCCGTATGGGCGAGTGAAGTGGTGGCACCACCAATCAGCAGTGGCAACTTCATCCCTAACCGCTCCATTTCCTTGGCAACATGGGCCATTTCTTCCAGCGAAGGCGTAATCAGCCCAGACAGCCCGATAATATCGGCTTTTTCATCAATCGCAGTTTGCAAAATTTTAGCCGCCGGCACCATGACACCGAGATCCACCACATCATAGTTATTACATTGCAGCACGACCCCTACAATATTTTTACCGATATCATGCACATCACCCTTAACCGTGGCCATGATGATCTTGCCCTTGGCCTTGATAGCTTCGCCGCTACGAAGTTTTTCTTCTTCGATATACGGCACCAGATGAGCCACGGCTTGCTTCATGACGCGAGCAGACTTCACCACTTGGGGCAGGAACATCTTGCCGGCTCCGAATAAATCCCCCACCACATTCATGCCATCCATCAATGGGCCTTCAATCACATGGATGGGGCGTTCGGCTTTTTGCCGCGCCTCTTCGGTATCTTCAATGATGTAGGTAGTGATTCCCCTGACTAACGAATGGGTTAAGCGAGCGCCCACATCAGTTTCGCGCCATGACAGGTCTTCTATCTGTTCTTTTGTCTGACCTTTAAAAGATTCAGCAAATTCGACCAGACGTTCGGTTGAATCCGGCCGCCGATTCAGCAATACGTCTTCCACCAGCGCCAGCAAATCTTTGGGGATATCTTCATAAACACCCAATTGGCCTGCATTCACGATTCCCATATCCATACCCGCCTCAATGGCGTGATAAAGAAAAGCGGTATGAATAGCCTCACGTACCGGTTCATTACCCCGGAAGGAGAAAGACACATTGGAAACACCCCCGCTTACCTTGACAAATGGCAAGGTTTGCTTGATGGCGCGTGTACCTTCAATGAAGTCAACTGCGTAATTGTTATGTTCCTCGATACCTGTCGCCACTGCAAAAATATTCGGATCGAAAATAATGTCTTCCGGGGGAAAATCCAGCTGCTCGGTCAGAATTTTGTAAGCACGGGTACAAATTTCCACTTTACGCTCTTTGGTATCCGCCTGACCCTGCTCATCGAAAGCCATGACTATGGCCGCAGCGCCATAGCGACGAACCAGTTTCGCCTTCTCGATAAAGTCTGCCTCACCCTCTTTCATACTGATAGAGTTGACGATGCCTTTACCTTGAATGCACTTCAAACCTGCTTCAATAACAGACCATTTGCTTGAATCAATCATGATCGGCACTTTGGAGATATCCGGCTCGGACGCGATCAGGCTAAGGAATTTCACCATTGCCGCTTCAGAATCGAGCATGGCTTCATCCATGTTGATGTCGATAATCTGCGCGCCGTTTTCTACCTGCTGACGGGCAACATCCAGGGCTTTATCGTATTCGCCATTTATAATCAGACGTGCGAACATTTTCGAACCGGTCACATTGGTACGTTCCCCCACGTTGACAAATAGTGAGTCCTCACCAATATTAAACGGTTCAAGTCCGGCCAAACGGCATTTCTTTTCAATTGCGGGGATCTGACGCGGAGGGTAAGCGCTAACTGCCTCTGCAATCGCTTTAATATGAGCAGGTGAAGTGCCGCAACAGCCTCCGATAATGTTCAGCATGCCGGCGGCTGCCCAATCACCTATTTCAGCTGCCATTGCTTCCGGTGTTTCATCGTACTCACCAAACTGGTTAGGCAAACCTGCATTAGGGTGAGCACTTACATACACATCAGCCTTGTTAGATAGTTCTTCTACATACTGACGCAATTCATTTGCTCCCAACGCGCAATTCAACCCTATTGAGAGTGGCCGCACATGTGAGAGGGAATTCCAGAAGGCTTCTGTAGTCTGACCTGAAAGGGTCCTTCCAGAGGCATCCGTGATCGTGCCGGAAATCATGATCGGCATACGAAAACCATGATCATCGAAATATTTTTCAATGGCAAACAATGCGGCTTTTGCATTCAACGTATCGAAAATGGTTTCAACCATCAGAATGTCTGCGCCACCGTCAAGCAGACCTTTTATTGCTTCAGTGTAAGCCACCACTAACTGATCAAAATTCACATTGCGAAAACCCGGATCATTTACATCGGGTGAAATGCTGGCCGTACGATTGGTCGGACCTAATACACCCGCCACAAAACGAGGCTTATTCGGCTCTTTTGCCTCAAACTCATCCGCCACCTCACGTGCCAGTCTGGCCGCTTCTACGTTTAGCTCATAGACCAGATCTTCCATGTGGTAATCCGCCATGGCAATGGAGGTGGCATTGAACGTATTCGTTTCCAGAATATCGGCACCTGCCTCCAGATAGGCGGCATGAATAGCCCGAATGATTTGCGGTTGGGTCAGCACCAGCAAATCATTGTTACCCTTCAAGTCATGAGCAAAGTCAGCAAAACGCTCGCCTCGATAGTCGGCTTCTTCCAGTTTATATCGCTGAATCATGGTACCCATGGCGCCATCCAGGATCAGGATGCGTTTTTTTAACAGGTTTTCGATCAAATCAGTACGATTATTTGTTTTCATTTCAATGTATTCTTGATATCAATAAATTTGGCATATAATAACATGATAAGACACTACCTTTTCTACACACGGCCAGCAGCTGACTGGAGTGATTATGCAGCATCTGACACCTAAGCAGGCTTTCGAACTACTTCAGTCTAAACCTGAAGCAGTGTTTATTGATGTCCGCAGCGAAATGGAATACCTGTTCGTCGGACACCCGGAAGGATCCATCCTCATTCCATGGGTTGATGCGCCAGACTGGGAAATCAATCCTCACTTTGTTTCCCATGTAAAAACCGCGGCCAGCATTAATCGGCCTGTCGTTCTCATTTGTCGATCCGGACGTCGATCAATTGATGCAGGTGAAGCACTTGAAAAAGCCGGGTTGAAAGAAGTATATAATGTGCTCCATGGCTTTGAAGGTGATCTGAATGAACAACACCACCGCAATTTGACCAACGGCTGGCGTCACGACAATCTCCCATGGGGACAAACTTGATCAATGTGATTAATAACGCGCTAAAGGCTAATTAATGGAGTGGTTCCATATTATCGTGCCAACAATGGCTGAGCAGCAGATTCTGCAACAGTGCACGATTAGCAATTTGCCTCAGCTGTGTAGCGATGTTTACGAAATTATTAGTGAAAAAAACGGACGGCGGGGTGAAATCATCTGCGTCTGGGGCGTGTTTCAAGTTGAAGCATACCCGGTTAAAAATGGTATGCGTTATGCGCTGGTTAGCTGCCCCAATGCTCTGCAATGGACCATCACAACCCGGCATGATGTCACCACACTCCATTGCAGCATTAATCAGGCCACACCAGATTCTGATTTTGCTGATTCTATCCGGGATTTTATTGATCACTTTCACCAAGGGCTGGAAAAATCACTGCGAGCAGAATCATCTGTTTCTACGTGCTGATCTGATCCAAACCCATTAACCCAACGACACTCCCAATAGCTTGCCAATAAGATAGGTTGCAGCGCCTGCGGCACTGCCAATAAGCAGCATACGCAGCCCCCCTGTCCAGGCATTTCGTCCGGTAAATAAACTTAATACAGCACCAACTGCATATAATGCAACGCCTGTCATACCAATTGCGATGAAAAGGCTTTTCTCTCCACTTCCAAACAAAAATGGCAAAATGGGGATTGCCCCCCCCGCTGCGAAAGAGGCAAAAGAAAATCCAGCTGCCCCCCAGGGTGAACCTAATTCATCCGGGTTCAAACCCAGTTCCTCACGAGCCAGCGTATCCAGGGCCCGATCGGGATCTGCAATGATTTTTTGAGCCAAGTGGTCTGCCTCTTCCTGAGACAATCCCTTCGCTTTAAATATTAAAACCAGTTCGGCGGCTTCCTCTTGTGGATACTGTTCCAGTTCGGCCCGCTCAAGTCCAATCTGATATTCAAACATTTCCCGCTGAGAACGTACAGAAAGATACTCCCCCGCTGCCATGGAAAATGCACCTGCCAATAACCCTGCTATCCCGGTAAGCAAAATAACCGCATTACTGGCAGCAGCACCTGCAACGCCCAACACCAGACTGGCGGTAGAAACCAGACCATCATTTACGCCAAATACCGCTGCGCGCAGATTTCCACCTCCAACTCCTCTATGCCGTCTGCCTACTTCTGCCAGACTGGTTGGCAATGCATGCCCCGGTTCTGCTTTTGAATAAAGCGACATACCACGCACTTTCATCGCTGCAAGCACGCTCCGCATAGCACGTACTCCAAGCTTTCTAACCAGCCAGGCGACAATTTTTGTACGCAAATCCAGCTTCAGCACCAAGGGAAACTCGCGCCCTCTTTTAGCGGCTTCTTTTACCCACAACTCCGTCTGCTCATCCGCTGCCTTTGCCAACTCCAGAAACAATACCTGTCGGGCAGTGCCTGATTCAACATCTGACACTACGCGGTAAAGATAAGCAGAACGCTTCTCTTCTTTCCAGCTCTCTAATTCGTGCATAGCGCCTCCTGCCCTTTTACTTTGAGGTAATTCACCCAACTGAACAAGCCCAGCAACAAGAATGCGCCCATTCCGGCTGCTAACGCAACCATGGAAAAAGACAGAAAAGGTGAAGCCAGCCCCGCTACGCCAGCATTCAGCATGGTTTGAGCAAAGCCTTGCATTGAAGAAACTAATCCACGATTAAGTGGGTACAAATCCAGTGCCAACAAGGAAATTGTGGGCATAGCCAGGGACATTCCCAAACCATAAAGCAAGACTGGCAAAACAGCCCATGGCAGAGAAGGTGGAAATACCAGGTTATAACCCAGATTCAATCCAGCCGCTGTAATGAGTAACATGAAAGCGTATTTTATCGTTTCCTGCGCAGAAATTCGGCCTGCCACTTTACCTGACAGGAATGCGCCAATAATCATGCCTGATACCGCCGGAATAAACAGCCACGCAAACTGATTCTCCGCCAGCTTCAAATGCTGAATAACAAACACCGGAGCTGAAGCAATATATAAAAAGAAACCGGCAAAATTGAAGGACACCGTCCCCGCTAAAAATAAAAATTGCCGATTACTCAGTACCATCCGATAGTTTTTTAATAAGGGTTTGGCTGCAAACGGCTGGCGACCAATTTCGGGTAACGTTTCCGGCAAATAGCGAAAACAAAATGCAAAAAGAATCAAACCAAAAAGGGCCAAAAATACGAATACCGAATGCCACCCAAACCAGACATGCAACCACCCGCCAATAACAGGGGCAACAGCCGGTGAAATCCCGAAAATCATGGTGACTTGCGACATCAGCTTTTGCGCTTCATGTCCGGCAAATAAATCCCGAATCATTGCCCGCCCCACCACCATCCCTGCACCTGCCGACATGCCCTGTATGCCACGAAAAATCAACAGATGATTGATATCATATGAAAAAACACAACCTATGGAAGCCAGCACAAACACCAGTAACGAAACCAGAATAATTGGCCGCCTGCCGAAAGAATCGGAAAAAGGGCCATGAAACAGCATCATCACTGCAAACGAAATGAGATAGACGCTCAGGGTTTGCTGTAACTGCAACGGGGAAATATGTAAACTCGCCCCGATTGCCGGGAACGATGGCATATAGGTATCGATCGAAAAGGGACCCAAGGTAGCCAGACCTGCGAGCAACAAGGTCAGAGTTCGCCGATGACGATAACTGGAAGTGCTATGAGTAGTCACAAGCCTTCAATTATAAAGAGTTCATTTAATTGCGATCAAAGCGCCGATACTGGATAGCCTCAGCAATGTGCGCCCCAGCAATCGACTGCGCACCTGCCATATCTGCGATGGTACGCGCGATTTTCAAAATTCTGTGATAAGCCCTGGCAGACAGGTTAAGCCGCGCAATTGCCTGTTTCAACATAGCTTCGCCTGCTTCATCAGGGACACACCATTGATCTATTTCCTGCGTTGACAGCCGTGCGTTTGCCTTACCCTGGCGATCTTTTTGCGTTTGATGCGTTATTTCTACGCGCGCGTGGATAGCCTCAGAAAACTCCCCTTGGGCCTGCGCGGTTAATTCTTCCTGTGGTAACGCTGGCACTTCGATCTGAATATCAATACGATCCAGAACCGGCCCCGAGATTTTTGACCGGTAACGCTGCACCTGATCAGGCGTGCAACTGCATTTACCATTTGAGTGCCCCAGATAACCGCAGGGACAAGGATTCATCGCAGCGATCAACTGAAATTTGGCCGGGAATTCAACTTGGCGTGCCGCTCTTGAAATGTTAATTTGCCCGGACTCCAGTGGTTCACGCAACACTTCCAGCACTTTTCGATCAAACTCGGGAAGTTCATCCAGAAACAACACCCCATGGTGGGCCAGCGATATTTCTCCTGGCCGGGGATTGCTTCCACCCCCAACCAGTGCCACAGCAGAAGCAGTATGATGTGGCGCCCGATAAGGCCGTCTCCGCCACAATTCCGTCTTGAATCCACCACTCCCAATGGAATGCAAAGCGGCGGATTCAAGCGCTTCCTCTTCGCTCATGGAGGGCAATATTCCCGGGAAGCGCGTGGCTAACATGGATTTACCGGTGCCCGGCGGCCCTACCATCAACATGTTGTAGACTATAAGACCAAGGGTTATCATTATGGCTAACAAAGGGGAACTCCAGTGGCAAAAGCATATTCTTATCTAAGATTTTCTACACCTGAACAGTTAAAAGGCGACAGCCTCAGACGACAAACACAGTTAGCCAAGGATTATACACTGAGGCATAACCTGGAGTTAGACGAGTCGTTAACTTTTGACGACTTAGGCATCTCAGCTTATCGCGGCAAGAACAAGGATACTGGTGGCCTCGCCTTATTTCTGGAGGCTATCGAAGCTGGAATCGTTAAGAGTGGGGATTACCTGCTTGTTGAATCACTGGATAGGTTAAGCCGTGAGAAACCAAGGAAAGCCTTGAGAGTACTTGAGGAAATCATAGAGGCAGGAGTGGCCGTAGTAACCCTGATTGATGGGAAGCAATACACCGAAGAAGTTATGGATGATGATGCTTTTGGGCTGCTAGGATCGTTGTTGATTATGTCCAGAGCGCACGAAGAATCTAAGACTAAAGCAAGGAGGCTCTCTGAGGCTTGGAAAGGTAAAAGAATTACAGCATTAGAGAAACCATTAACAGCCATGATTCCTCAATGGATGGTACTCAATAAGAAGACAAGCACAATCGAGTTGATACCAGAGAGGGCTGAAGTTGTTAAACGTATCTTCAGTGAGTATGGGAAGGGGAAGGGAAAACATATTATTGCTCGTGATCTGAATACAGACAATATTCCTGTGTTTGGCAGGGGTAAGCAATGGCACTCCAGCTATGTATTCAAGATACTAACGAATAGAGCCTGTATCGGAGAATTTACACCCCATCACAATCAATATATTGAGGGAAAGATAGTCAGAGTCCCACTTGATTCAATAGACAACTACTACCCTGCTGTTGTGGATGAAGATACATTTCAAGTAGCTCAGGGGATTAAACAGAGTAGAACTCGTGAAAACAAGCCTGTTGGTGGCAAACCATCCATCCATAACTTACTTAGCCACTTAGCGAAGTGTCCTTTGTGTGGCTCAACAATGACCAGAGTTAACAAGGGTAACAAGTGGCAATACTACCTTTGCACCAAAGCTAAAACTGGGAATGGCTGCACCTATAAAACTGTTAACTTTGAGAAGGTTAATGATTCAGTAATCAATTCTGTTGCTGATCTTGCTGAAAATAAGCCCAGCTTCAACACTAATGAAACTGAGATAAGAGAAAAGATTAACCAATGTGAAATTGAGATTGGTGTTGGTCAGGAAAGCATTGAAAACCTTTTGGATATTGCTCAGAAGGGAGGCTCGCCCTCAGTATTAACGAGAATTAATGAGGTTGAATCCTCTATTGAAGACGCTAAGAAAGAACTAGATCGATTGATATCAACTTTACAGTCCATGGACAATACATTGCTGGATAAACGCTTAGGTGACCTTATAGAAGCATCCAATGAAGACCCTATCGACACCCAGAGATTTAACGCAGTGTTACTCTCATTGTTTTCTAAGGTTGTTATTAACTATGATAACCTAGAACTAGATTACTACTGGAAAGATACGGATCATGTTATATCTGTACCATATGACTATCTATGGCCTGAGGCTGAATAGCTAAGTAGGGGGTGAGGTGAGGTAGTAATTCAAATATGTTCACGTTTTTAAGCAATGTTCTCCAATCCCTTTATTTATCTACCATCATAACCCCTTTGTCGCACTGTAGGTGTCCCACTTTACCAAACCCTAGTTGAAACCCAAGCCCACCAATGGTTTACCTACTGTCCCACTTTTTATTTACCCTAGTTCCAACCCCTAGTTCCAACTCAGAAAATAGACTTAACATATTCTCTCTGTTTCATCTCCTTTAGAGCATCCTCAGTCATCTTGATTAGCTCACCTCTGTTCGTTGGATTATCCAACATCAGATAAAGATTCAATCCGTCACTGAGGGCTTGTCTAGCCTGTCCCAAGTGGCTAGGCTCATGATCAATATCGGGAGCAGTAGCGACCTCAGAACCATAGCCCTTAACTTGACCCATACGTTTAGCTGTAGCGGGGTAATACTTAAGCACCCACCGAGTCAACGTAACTCTTGGGACTAGACCAGCTAACTCAATTTCAATCTTTCTATATGATTTCAACTTATAACCATCTACATTTTGCTTACTCTTCATATACAACTTAAAAACAGATAACTTCTCAGTGGCCTTAAGTGGCAACCCATGCGTTAGGTTAGCTTTGGCAGCTTCCCATGTTGCAACTTCACGAGTCATGGGTTTGACCAAAGCTGTTATATGGTATTCCCCTAGCTCACGTGCAGCAGCTAGCCTATGCCAGCCGTCCAACAATAGATACGTACCGTCCACCATGGCTAAGCTAATCGGTGGGAACTCAGCACCGCTACGCATGGCTACAGCGTACTTCCTGATCGTTGGTGTATCCATCTTGTTTCTAACCTGCAACTCAGTATCCCTAGTAATCAAGTCTATTGGGATCAACTGGCGATCTAATTTATTATCCTTCATCACCTCTCCCTGCCAAACTTAGGCGGTACTATCTGCTTATCCTTAACAGCATTTTCATATTGATGAATTAACTCAAGTAAACCAGCCTTAGAACCACCTAGTGGACTCTCCATGAAATCATGAAGTTGTAAGCTGAGTTGACTCATCCACCATGTAACAGCTTGATGCTTAGTCATCTTTAAATTTTCCTTTTAACTCTAAAAAAAATCCCAAGTCCAACTAAGGCTAGGCAATAGTTATCCTAGTAGAGACACCTCAGTATCTCTTGTCGGGCTATTGTTGACTTTAGTTGGGCTTGGGTAAAACCGGAGTGTTAACGCGAGTAACACAAACAATAATTACTACTTGAATATTAATGCTTTGAAATTATATGAGGCCTAACTTTGTGGCGACCTGAAGCTTCATCTCAGGATAACCTGGTAACGTTACTAGCGTAGTGCCATCTCTTAATGTTCTTGGCTTGTAGCTCTCAGGGATAGAAGACACAGCAGGAGCATTGGCATTCAGATAAGCTCTAGCCAACGCTTGGTATCCTCGTGTATCCCGCCCATAAACTTGCTCTCTCTGGGTTCTTTTGAACTCTTCGCCTTTATTGGAAGTAGCCCACTGCACAAATCCTTGCAGGTCTTCTTTACCAATTCCAGCACTCATTAACACCTTGTCGGCCTGATTTCTGAAGGCTTGCTCAGCTACTCCAACACGCTGCTGAAGCTCAACCGAGTTAATGCCTAAGGTTTGACCCATGTTTTGATAGTCAATCTTTCCATTACTGATCATTGATTCAGCAACACGGGTTTGAAAATCAACTGGGATCATATTGGCTAGTTCTGTTAGTTGAGCTTCCACCTTATCACCCATACTTTCACTCATATCTTGCTCAGGTTCATCCTGAGTAGAGCTAGGTTGCTCACTGGCTTCAGAATACTCACCGTTCTTCAGACTTACTAACCCCAACTTGTGGGCTGTCTGAAGTGACATATCCATTCCCTCATGGGTAATTATCGAATCTTTTGTAAGGGTGGTAGCTGGATTGCCGAAAGGGGTTCGCGCTGTCGAGAGGATCCCATCGCCTTCCCGTTTAAAATCATTAGCATTCACGGTGGTATAACTATTCGTGCTCTCCATCTTTAAACCACCGTCTGACGTGAGGCTCATACTGTGGTTATCTGTGGTTTCAGAATTGTTATTACTATCTACATTTGCATCATTCATAAATTTATTAATCCTTTATTACTTGGTTATGTTTAGGTTACGTGGGGTTTTAGCTAAGGCCATTGCTAAGGTAGCCGCCAGATTGCTACTGGCATCAATACTCGTCAGAGCTGCACCAATGGACTCTAAGGCCTTCATAGCCATCTTATAGTGCTGATGCCTTCTTTTTGATTGGATACGACCTGCTTGTAGTTGACACTTATAACAGGCTCCACTAGCAGCGATCCTCTTGCTACTATGCTCATGCTTACAAAGTTTACCTGTGTAGTAATATTTACTACCGATCAGCCATGCTTCTTTCCTTGTTGATGGTAGTAATTCTTCAGTGTTGCCCGTTATCGTCTTCTCAGGTATTTCCAGTGCCCTACGTCCAGTTGTTACTTTTGTATCTTTAGTGTTCATTAGTTATTCCTTTTTTTACTTATTTAATGATCAATTCATTGTGTTTGAAATATGAAGGTTTTTTCTTGGCAATAATCCATAGATTTTTTAGTCTCAAATCAAGTTTGTTATTGTTTACGAAGGTTACCCACGATCCCTTTGGTGCATTTGTGATAAGCCTTGCAACTGAAGCTACTTTTCCGTTGTGCTTGACTCGCACATACAGGTTGTTCGCTCCATCATCATTCACAAACCAGTTTTCACTGACACCGGCCGCCCTAAGCCGTAATAGGGATTCAACGTCAATGATTACAGGCTCGTGATAATTGCCTAATGGGATTTCTATATAATCCATGTTTAATTCCTTTAATTAGATTCGATAATGTGACTATTCCTAATGTGTAATAAATGCGTAATATCAAAGTGTTGTATGATTTTATAGAATGTGTTTTACTCACAACTCCAATAACTGAAAGAGGTAATAAAATGTTGATAACTGCTATGAGAATTACTGTTGAAACTTTGGCTACTGGCGTCTACTTGAGAATAGGTAAACGTGAACTATGGCTTGAAAAGTCAGGTTACAAGCCTAGTGGTATTTGGGAGGTAACTAAGGACGGCTTAGGTGAAACTAAGGTATATGCCTTGGGAAGATCACTGAGTGTGTCTAAGTCATTGGTACAGAACTAAAAATTGTAACGTACACCACATGACTAGCCAACCCAGATAAAACTTTATAATGCCATTCTTAATGATGGCTTATCTCTCGTGATCGACAGGTGAATGCCCCGTAGAAAAAGGAGGAAAACTATAGGGCATTCACCAAAACTGACTCTTGTACATCTTAGGATGGGAGTATCGAAGATGTTTTTTACTAAACCCTTGCTGCCACTAGGTTTTAACTCTAGCATCTCAAGGGCTAAATATTCTGTGATTCTGGGTGTGTGACTAACTATTATCTTAGGGTGAGTTTATATCGGCATAAATGAAAACTGGCTCTCAGTTCTATAGGTGGGGTTTTACCCCCTATATTACTAAAACACTCTATAACACCGTATAATCAATTTAAGATGAATTATAGTAGGGTAGGTTACCTAAGTTGACGATAATCGATCATAGAGCGTTCTGAGGCTTCCTAGCAAGTGTTACAAGCACCCTAGTGGTATCCATAATCATTGACCTATTAAAGATTATCCTGCTCAGTCAGTCTTAGTTGTCACTGGTGATTCTTTAGCTTTGTTAATGTACTGATACAATGTCTCTCTTGAGATACCAAGCTCCCTAGCTAGTCCAGCTCGATTCTTTTGACCATTGGCTTCATCCTTGGCTAATAACTCAGCAACCTTCTCAGCGTTTAAAGTTGGCTTACGTCCAGCATACTTACCACCCTTCTTAGCAATGGCGATGCCTTCACGCTGTCGTTCTTTAATCAATGATCTTTCAAACTCAGCAAACGCACCCATCATTGACAAGAGCAACGTGGACATAGGTGAGTCATCACCGGTGAAGGTGAGGCTTTCTTTGATGAACTGGACTGCAATACCTTTACCAGTTTGCTCCTTAACAAGTCTTCTCAAGTCATCCAAGTTTCTTGCAAGTCGATCCATTGAATGAACTATCAATGTATCACCCTTGCGTAGGTGCTTGAGTGCTGCTTGGAGTTGGGGCCTCTCAGTGTCTTTACCACTAGCATGATCAGTAAACAACTCATCAAGATTAAAGCCTTGTAGCTGCTCTTCCTGCCTACTTGTGTTCTGATCTAAGGTAGATACTCGGATGTATCCAACAAGCTGCCCTATACGCTTATCTGTGTCTTTCTTAACCATGATGTATTTCCCATTGAAGTAGGTAAATGTGTCAGGTTTAAGTCTAAGACCATATTGTTAATGTGTCAAGTAATTAATAATACAATTTATAACTGACACAATTTAAGGGACATCCTGACATCAGGCTAAGGTGTACCCTGATCGGACACTAGAGGTTAATCTAGGCTGGTTGTGACTTGGTAGAGATATTATATTGTTCTGTAAGCTAGGTGATTCTTAGGGATGACCAGGTATCAAGTGTTTTGTTTGACGCAGGGAGGGGCCATAGGGGGGATAAGGCCGATCCTTACCTATCGATACCCTCTCACTATTTTCCACTAAAATATTTCACTAGGGAGTGACTAGAGCACAGCTTAAGTTATAACTGGGTGGTTAATATTATTATGATCATCATGATGTATTAACAACCTTAGTTACATTTTAAGCACAGCTTAAGTTATAACTGGGTGGTAAGTATTATCATGATCACATGATAGTTATACAACCTAACGTCTACCTTAGTTCCATCTTGAGCATAGCTTAGTTACTACCTTAGTTACAACTTAAGCATAACTTAACGTCTACTTAAGTTACAACTTAGTTACTACTATAGATGTAACCTTGGCTGGAGCATTATCTAAAGGTGAGGGTTTACCCCCCCCTTTTGTTCCACGGTTCTACACCCTAGTGTTCATAAGGTATCCACCGTGGAACAATTATATCACATCAGGTATGTATTTATTACAAGTGCATTCGTTACACTCACATGTACATATTACTTCAATATCTGTACACATCATCAATACATGTACGAATAATGAGGTTTGTTATACATGACCATCATCGTAATAATAGGGATACCCATAGGAAGCTCTCTAAGGGGTCAAATTTGAATTATAACTATTGTGGGTATGCAATGATATACATTAGAGCCTTATAAGTGGTTCTATGATTGTTATAATGAGTTGAGTCTAGTTTTATCCTAATGCCCTCTTTACTTCTTATCATCCACAACAATAACAACTATTAAGCAATCACGAGTAACACGAGTTACTTAGCAACCACCTCAAACATACCATTATATATATTCATCTATCAGAACCATCTGAATACAACCCAATAAGCATTGGTCTAATTGACCCAACCATCAACAAACTATGCCCACCCGCTGCCGCAACTTCCAACGCCCGTTTAACGTGAGCTTGCCCTTTTACATCGCGGAAATCTGCATAAACCTGGCTGGTTGCTGTTAATTGCTCGATGTGGCGAGGCAGTTTTTCCTGTCCGGATAAATGCGCACAAACCTGTAGCAATGATTGCGCTGGAAAAACTTGTGCATCCGTTACCAAAGAGGCTTCTCGCGCATTTTCAACAGGCAGAATAAAAGCACGTCCTGAGCGAAATGCCTTGTAAGTCATCGCCAGTGCCCCTCGAATCGGACGCAATTCACCAGTCAGCGCCAATTCACCAGCAAACTCATAATCAGCGAGCTTATCCGATGGAATTTGCTTGGAAGCAGCTAAAATCCCTAGTGCAATGGGCAAATCAAACCGCCCGCTTTCCTTGTGTGAGATTTCAAAATAAATGCGACTATGTTCACACAAATTGCGACTCAAGTCAGCTATACTTCCAGTATGGATATTATCCGCACAGGGCTGGCCGAGTTTTTCGACTGGAGCTCGATTATGCCCGCTAGACATATTACGCCTCGACACCGCTACTTGAGCGGTCGTGTGGCGACGACTAAAGGTTCTCATGCCCAGGCATTTGAATCCTCGCTTGAACAGGATTTCCTGCTGTTGCTTGAATTTGATCGCGGGGTGAGCCGCTTTGCCAGTCAACCTATTACCATCCGCTGGAAAAATGAAGGTCGCCAGCGGCGGTATACACCTGACGTGTTGGTTGAATATACTGCTACGATGCTGAATCATTACCCCCATCTCAAACCAACTTTATTCGAAGTTAAGCCAGAAAGCATTCTAAAGCAGGACTGGTCAACATTAAAGCCTAAATTTAAAGCTGCAATTCATTGGTGTCGCGAATATGAGTGCCGCTTCCGTATTGTTACTGAGCGGTATATCCGCACACCATATCTCGGCAACATCAAATTCCTGATGCAATATGGTAACGAACGCTTCCGATTCGCAGACCGTCCTACTCAAGGCAATGCTCAAGGCGCTATTCGATCCGTTCTTTTCGATCTCGGGCGCACAACACCTCAGCAATTATTGGAAACGATCACTTCAGATAAAAACCGGCACGCCGAACTTTTGCCCTATATCTGGCACTTAGTACGCTGCAACGCAATTGGTGTGGATTTAAAGCAACCGTTGACGATGCAGTCTCCTATCTGGAGCCTGGAAACCGGAACCCAACTTGCCATGATGATGGGCGGCGAGCATCGAAAGCGCATACTTCAAATTTTGGAAGCCAATCACATTCAGGTGGAACGATGAGTGATGTCATGCCGGTCATCCGTCCCGGTACTATCATGGAGCGAGAAGGCCGCCGTTTTTGTGTCCGCCGACTATTAAGCATGACCGAATTCGAAGTGATCGACATCGAGTCAGGCGAAGTAGCCAAAAGCTCTTTATTTGACCTTAAAAATGCAATAACCCTGCAAACGCCTTCACCGCGCCTTGATTTGGTCGCACTAGATGAAGATGACTGGAATCTCGCTATTGAGCGATTTCGCTTCATATCCCCATTAGTCGGCCTGTCACAGCGTACAAAATCGCAAGTACGCGAAATAGCCAAACAGGCCAGTGTAGATACGGCCACAGTGTATCGCTGGCTAGAGCGATTCGAATCAACTGGTATCGTCTCTTCTCTCTTGCGGAGAGAACGTAATGATCAAGGGAAACCTCGTACCGACGACCAGGCAGAAACCATCATGAAATTGGTCATTCGTGACGAATTTCTCCAGGAGCAAGGACTTTCACCCACACGAGCTTACCGCGAGGTGCAGCGTCAGTGTCGAAAAGAAGGTATTGCTGCCCCGCACCTCAGCACATTTCGCCGCAGAATTCGAGAACTTACACCAGCAATACTTGCGACCGGCAGGGAAGGCAAAAAATCCGCTAGACGCTTTCAACCGATTAGAGGATCTTTCCCTGGAGCCGATTTCCCTTATGCCGTTTTGCAGATCGACCATACAACGGTAGATATCATCCTTGTCGATGAAACGCATCGTCTGCCAATTCAGCGTCCTTACATTACTGTCGCTATTGATGTGTTCAGCCGCATGGTTGCCGGTTACTATATCTCCTTTGACCCGCCCGGCACACTGGGCACAGCCTTGTGCATTGCCAACGCCATTCTACCCAAAGAAAAGCGATTGAATGAACTGGAGGTATCTTATTCATGGCCTTGCCGAGGCTTGCCGCGCATTATCCACGTGGACAATGCCAAGGAGTTCCGCGGTAACGCTCTCAAAATGGCTTGCCAGGAATATGGAATTGACCTGCAATTCCGCCCAGTCAAACAACCTAACTACGGCGGACACATTGAGCGCCTAATGGGCACGTTGATGAAAGAAATCCATGCGCTTCCAGGAACAACGCGCTCCCGATCTACCGATTTGGGAAACTATAATCCCGAGCGTAAGGCAGCCATGACTTTGGGTGAGTTTGAGACTTGGTTTGCCAGTCTGGTTCTTGGCGCCTACCATCATCGGATCCATAGTGACTTGAAGATGCCCCCGATAACCAAGTACGAACAGGGTATTGTTGGGGATGAACAACATCCCGGCACAGGCTACCCGCCAGGACCAACCAATGAAGAAAAACTGCACATCGACTTTCTTCCGTTCGAAATGCGAACCATCCAGCCTTATGGAATCTCCATGGATGGGATTTTTTACCAGGCCGATGTACTTTCGCGATGGATCGGGGCTAAAGCCACTGAAAGCATTCGGGCAAAGCGCAAGTTCATTGTTCGCCGCGATCCGAGGGATATCAGTTATCTCTTGTTTTTTGACCCAGAGGTGAAACAGCACTTCCGAATTCCCTATCAAAATCCGCGTTTCCCGGCGATCAGCCTATGGGAGTTACATGCCGTCCAGCGTTATCTCAAAGAGCAAGGCAAAAAGGCCGAGAATCAAGAGGTGATCTTTGCGGCCTTCGACGAAATGCGGCGCATCGAAGATGAAGCACGCACTCAGACCAAGCGCACCCGGATATCTCAAGCCAAGCGATATCAACGGCGCATTGCGCTGGATAAACAGGCCAGTTCAGAGGCTATACCGCAAACGCCATCCACTCTGATTGACATGGATATAGATGATATCCGCCCCTTCGATGATGTGGAAGAAATATGACCCAAGACATTGAAAACAACGAGTCGACACTCTCTACGGAGAGTCGGGTGCAGGCGATAAAGCGCCCATTCTGGATCGGTTATCCTCGCGCGCAGGCCATCATTCAGCAGATGGAGGACATATTTAATCACCCGAAAATGCATCGGATGCCCAATCTCGCCATTATCGGCGAGACAAACAACGGCAAAACCATGGTGCTCAAAACGTTTTGCCGTCGCCATACACCGACTGAAGAAGCCTATCTGGAACATCCAACGTTACCCATCCTCATGTTGCAAGCGCCGCCAGAGCCTAATGAGGGGCGTCTTTACGCTGACATCCTAACTTCGCTTTTTGCTACTGCCGGTGCCCGAGAAACGGCTGACTCCAAATTGCAACGTATCCGGATGTTACTTACCAATTTAGAAACCCGCATGATCATTCTGGATGAATTCCAAAATACGCTTGCCGGCAGCGGCACGCGGCTGCGTCGCTTTTTGAATGGAATTAAATATCTGGGCAACGAACTGAGTATTCCCATCATTGTGGCAGGCACGCCTGAAACACTGAACGTCCTGCAGTCAGATCCTCAAATAGCCAACCGCTTTGAACCCGTATTTTTGCCCAAGTGGGAATTGGATGAGGACTACCTGAGGTTGCTCGCCACGATTGAACCCAAGTTAGGCCTTAAGCACAAAAGTAAGTTGCATGACCCAATTATTGCAAAGCGGCTTCATGAAGAGAGTGAAGGCACTATAGGAGAACTAATGAAATTACTCCAAAAGCTTGCCAAGGATGCCATTTTGGCAGGCGGTGAAACCATCACACAGGAAATGGTTCAACGTGGCTATCTCAAAACACTCGGCTGGAACCCCCCTTCCCTTCGAAACCGATACGAGCGCTGATTGTTTACTACCGGAGTCGATGAAGGCTCCAATACTGCCAGTCAGGTGCCCGCCACTTCCAGATGAGCTTCTCAGTTCCTGGTTAATACGGCTAGCCTGGTTGAATGCTGAAAAACTTTACACATTCCGCCGTCGTTTCTGGATGCATCCAGGTAGCCCTTGGAGCCGCAATATTGACTTGATCTTGCCAGACGATGCATTGGCATATATCTCTAAGATGACGCTGATCACACCCGAGTCATTGGTAAATCACATGCTTAAAGGATATCTCGGCACGCTTTTTGAAGACATTGATCCACATGGCAATGCACAAGGAATTTTAACTAGTCGCCGCAGAGGGCAAAAGGTATTCGGTTTTGGGCTTCAGCTCTGCCCTGACTGCCTGCGTTCAGATACCGTTCCCTATTTCAGACGGTGGTGGAAAGTCGCCTACCTCGTTACATGCCCCATACATCGACGGCTCCTTATTGATGCCTGTCCTGGTTGTCAACAACCACTAGCCTATCATCTGTCCGATTTTGGCAAATCGTTACTACCCGAACGCATCCCCACGTCATTCTGCGCAACTTGCGAATATAACTGGAGCAAAAAAGCACTCCAACGGGATGAGCTCATCCCAGATGCTTTTATGGGATGGCAAAAACAGATTCTAACGGCACTGGAAACTGGTTGGTTCGAAGACAATCAAATAGGATCATTGTATGCATTGAGCTTTTTCAAGGGACTACATACATTGATTCGCCTGGTTGCGTCAAAAGGGCACAGTTCTAAACTTCGTCAGGTTATTGCCGGTGAATTGGGAGAGCTGCCACTTGGAGTGACCTACAGTGGAAGCCAAAATCCTTTTGGCGGGCTGCGGCTGGGTGATCGTTTAAATCTTTTACGCCATGCATACTGGCTGCTACAGGAATGGCCGGAAAGATTTATCTGGGCAACAAAAAAAGCCAAGCTTGCCTTCTCGTACATCGATTCCTACAAAAAACAGACGCCTTTACCCTATTGGGTGGCTTCAGCTGCAGCATTGGCTCATGACCCTCGACATACCAGGATTTCTGCTGAGGAAAAAGAGAGCGTTAAGCGGTTTCTTGAAAAAAACGGACTTCCAGCAAGCAGGAATCAGGTAAACCGGTGGCTGGGACGTTGGTATGTCAGCCGACATAAGGAAGGTAACTGGCTATTCAATCCAGAAACACACTCAACAAATTGATAATTATGAATATTTATGTAATTTTTCATCAAAAAAGTGGCTGATATAACTTTCAACTCTGGGCTGGGCTGAAGGAGGATCTATTTTAAAAATTCACTAAAGATAACGCAAATCAATGCTAACAACGTGTGTGAATGCTACGTTTCTAGACTTGGCTCCGAGGTTTTTATTTCTATACACCATCCACATTATTTTTCATTCGCCGCACACGCAACGCAAAAATGGCACCAGCTGAAACAAGCAGAAGCGCGACTAGTGGTTCAATTAAAATATGTTCAGGAGCTAATAGCTTTTTTGTGAGTGCATTGTAATAAACCTCAAAGCCACTATTATTAGAGCCCCACATAAGAGAAATATCATATAGAAGATTTAAAAGGAAGTAGTCATAGCAAAAGAACATAAAGCCTATGAATAAGGTTTGCTTAAATGTCTTATCAAGAATTCTCACGCTTGCCCAACCTTGTATTATTCCTTTGTATCAAATTTGACGGTATTGTGTAAAAGCACGAACTATCAAAAAAAGTGCAGTAAGTCTTGAGGGGCACCTCAAGATCGAGTGACTGGATGCTGTGCCCAACCTTAGGCCTTAAGCCTGTTGCGTAGATTTTTTGCAACAGTCACTCACCCTCTAGCAAAGATCGGACAGTATCTTTGG